>NZ_JOGH01000101.1:0-65670 GCF_000721345.1 Kitasatospora sp. NRRL B-11411
GGGCGGTGGGGGTGCGGGGCTCGGCGGTGGAGGCGGTGGAGGCGGCGGGGTGTCGGGCATGGGGGCATCCTACCTGCCGGGTTTACTCGGTTCAAAAGTTGAGTCGTTGCACTTTTGCACTCGTTGTGGTCCTCTGGGGATGCGGCACCGCCGCGCCCCCCATCCGGAAGGAGCCCCACCATGACCACCCCCTCCACTCCCCGCATCGCCGTGGTCGGGGCCGGGCCCGGCGGCCTGACCTGCGCCCGCATCCTGCAGCGCCACGGCATCGCCGTCACCGTGTACGACCACGACCGCGGCCCCGACGCCCGCGACCAGGGCGGCACGCTCGACCTGCACGAGGACAACGGCCAACTCGCCCTGCGCGAAGCCGGACTGCTCGACGACTTCTTCCGCCTCGCCCGCGCCGAAGGACAGGAGATGCGCCAACTCGACGCCCTGACTGGGGAGATCGGCTTCCACCACGTCCCCGAGGCCGGCGAACGCTTCAAGCCCGAGATCGACCGGGGCCAGCTGCGCGACCTCCTGCTGCGCTCGCTCGCACCGGACACCGTCCGCTGGGGCCGCGCCCTGCGCTCCGTGGAGGGCCCCGCCGGCGGCCCCCGCCGCCTGCACTTCGCCGACGGCACCACCGCCGGGGCCGACCTGGTCATCGGGGCCGACGGCGCCTGGTCCAAGGTCCGCCGCGCGCTCTCCCCGGCCACCCCCCAGTACACCGGTGTCGGCTTCCTCGAAGCCTGGTTCCACGACGTCGACCGCCGCCACCCCGACCTCGCCGCCCTCGTCGGCCCCGGCAGCGCCTCCGCCGCCGACGGCGCACGCGGACTGTTCGCCCAGCGCAACAGCGGCGACCACATCCGGGTCTACGTCATCCAGCGCGTCCCCGCCGACTGGATCGCCCGGGCCGGTCACACCGTCCAGGACACCGACGCCCTGCGCGCCCTCCTCCTGGACCGCTACCGCCGGTGGGCGCCCGGCCTGCGCCGACTCCTCACCGACAACGACGGCCCCTACGTCGACCGCCCGATCCACGCCCTGCCCGTCCCGCACACCTGGACGCACGACCCCGCCGTCACCCTGCTCGGCGACGCCGCCCACCTCATGCCCCCGCTCGGCGTCGGCGTCAACCTCGCCATGCTCGACGCCTGCGAACTCGCCCTCGCGATCGCCGGACACGACACCCTCGCCGGGGCCGTCCGCGCCTACGAGGCGACCATGCTGCCCCGGTCCGCCGACATGCAGCGCCTCCTGGACGGCGCCGTCGACGGCCTGCTGTCCGACGAGCCGCACCAGGGCGAGCCGCGCCACAGCGAACCCGAGCCGTCCGGCGTCCGGTGAGCTGGGGGTGGGCCGGGGGCGGGGTGGGGCAGAGCGGGGCGGGTCAGCGGGCCCGGGTGGTCGAGTACAGGTGGCTGTCGCGGAACTCCGTCGCGGCCAGCGTCCGGCCGACGATGATCACGGCGGTGCGCAGCACGCCCGCGGCCTTCACCTGCACGGCGATGTCACCGAGTGTGCCGCGCAGCACCAGCTCGTCCGGGCGGCTGGCCATCGCGACCACCGCGGCCGGGCAGTCCGGCCCGTAGTGCGGCAGCAGCTCCTCGACCACGCTGTCGACGTAACGGGCCGCCAGGTGCAGCACCAGCAGCGCGCCGCTCTTCCCGAGGACGGACAGCTCCTCGCCGGGCGGCATCGGCGTCGCCTGCCGGGCCACCCGGGTCAGGATCACCGTCTGGCCGACCGTCGGCACCGTCAGCTCCCGCTTCAACGCCGCCGCCGCCGCGGCGAACGCGGGCACCCCCGGCACCACCTCGTACGGGATGCCCGCCGCGTCCAGCCGGCGCATCTGCTCGGCCATCGCCGAGAACACCGACGGGTCGCCGGAGTGCAGCCGGGCCACGTCCAGGCCCTCGCCGTGCGCGCGGACGATCTCGGCCAGGATCTGGTCCAGGTCCAGGTTCGCGGTGTCGACCAGCCGGGCGTCCGGCGGGCAGTCCGCCAGCAGCTCCGGCGGGACCAGGCTGCCCGCGTACAGGCACACCCCGCAACGGGCCAGGGTGCGCTGGCCGCGCACCGTGATCAGATCCGCGGCACCCGGACCGGCACCGATGAAATAGACCGTCACTTCGCTCCTCCGCCAACCTCGTCCGCACCGGTAGCCCCGGCACCGGAAACCTCGCCCTTGACGACGCTCCACTGCGTCACCGGCATCGCCTGCCGCCACCCGGTGAACCCGCCCACCGGCACCGCGTGCGCCACCGACAGCTTCACCAACTCGCCGCCGTGGCGCCGGTACCACTGCGTCAGCAGCGCCTCCGACTCCAGCGTCACCGTGTTCGCCACCAGCCGCCCGCCCGGACCGAGCGCCGACCAGCACGCCTCCAGCACCCCCGGCACGGTCAGCCCGCCGCCGACGAACACCGCGTCCGGACGGCCGAGTTCGGCCGCCAGCCCGGCCAGCGCCCCCGGCGCCGCCCCCGTCACCACCCGCAGCCGGGGCACGCCCAGCGCGGCCGCGTTGCGGACGATCCGCTCCGCCCGCACCGGATCGCGCTCCACGCTCGCCGCCCGGCAACTGCGGTGCGCCCGCAGCCACTCGATGCCGATCGACCCCGAACCGCCGCCGACGTCCCACAGCAGCTCGCCCGGCGCGGGCGCGAGCGCCGCCAACGTCGCCGCCCGGACATGACGCTTCGTCAACTGCCCGTCCGACTCGAAGAGTTCGTCCCGCAGGCCGGGAACCAGCTGCTGCCGAGGGGCCTCCGCCGCGACGGCCGGATCGCGGACGCAGTCCACCGCCAGCACGTTCAGCGGATCGCCCGGCGGCAGCGACCAACCCGCCGCCACCCCCTCGCGCACCGCCTCCGCCGCACCGCCCAACTGCTCCAGCACCCGCACCCGGCTCGGCCCGAACCCGCGCTCCACCAGCACCCGCGCCACCCGCGCGGGCGTCGACGCGTCCGCGCTCAGCACCAGCAGCCGGCGCCCCGGGTACAGCGCCGCGTACAACGACTCCACCGGCCGGCCGACCAGCGTCACCACCTCGGTCTCCTCCACCGGCCAGCCCAACCGGGCACACGCCAGCGACACCGACGACGGATGCGGCAGCACCCGCAACGACTCCGCCGGGACCCCGCATTCCAGCAGCGTCCGCCCGATCCCGTGGAACATCGGATCACCACTGGCCAGCACCACCAGCCGCCGCCCCGCGAACCGCTCCAGCAACCCCGGCACCGACGGCCGCAACGGCGACGGCCACGGCACCCGCTCCGCCGTCACCCCCGCTGCCCCTGCTGCCCCTGCCGTTCCCGCGGTCCCTGCCGCTTCCGCGGACTCCGCCGATTGCTCCGGCAGCAGCGCCAACTGACGCGCCCCGCCGAGCACCACCTCCGCCGCGGCCAACGCCTCCCGCGCCACCGCCGAGAGCCCCGGCCAGCCGTCCGCCCCCACCCCGACAACGGTGATCGCAGACACGCACAACTCCTCACGACTCCGGGACAGGGCAGCCGCAGCCTACCCGCAGCCGCCCGCCGTACCCCCCACGAGCTGCGGAGATCCGCCGTGCGACATTGGCCACACCGACGGCGGCCCTCAACGGCAGCCCTCAACGGCGGCCCCCGACGGTGGTACCCGGCGGGGGCAGAACGGAGCGGGGACGGGTGCCGGGCGCGGGTCAGGCCGGAGGCTCGGTCGCGGCCTTGATGCACGCGAAGCTCGCACCGCCGAGGGTGGCCGCCAGCAGCCCCTTGTCGACCCCGCTGCTGTCCCCGGCCGTGTAGGCGTCCAGCGCGGCCGTGACGCCCGCCAACTCCTTCTGGAGGCCCTCCTTGACCGCCGGGACCTTCGCCCGGGCGACATCGGCCGACAACCGGCCCTGCGCCTCCCGGAGCAGGTCCCCGATCTGCTCGGGCTTGTTCCCGTAGCGCCCGGCGATGGTGACCTGGTCCAGCTCCTTCATGATCTCGGCGTGGTCCTCGCAACCGGCCTGGATCGTCAGACCGCCACTGCGGGACGCGGAGGGGGTGGCGTAGGACGTGGACGTGGACGTCGGGGGCGCGGAGGTGGACGGCCGGGCCGCATCCGTCGCCGGGCCGCCCCCGCTGCCGCACCCCGCGGCGGACAGGAGGCCCACGACGGCGACGGCCGCGGCGGCACCCTTCAGGACGTTCGAACGGCGACGGGTCGAAGAACTGCCGATCACGGACGGACACCTTCCCTCGGTCGGTAACGCCTGTGCGCGGCACGGCCACCCGACCCGGGTGCACCCGACGGGAACCGTGCCGCTACTGACTATCCGTCATGTTCCTTGGCAATCCCAGGGGTTGCCCATGGTTGACACTGAAGGGGGAGGGAGGGGGGTGGGGGCGGCGCGGGTGGCGGAGGCGGGTCAGCCGAGGTCGTCGGCGGCGCGGCGCAGTGCGCGGGTGGCGCGGGACAGGAAGGTGCGGAACTGCTCCTGTTCGGCCTCGGTGAACTCGTCGGCCAGGCACTGCTCGACCTCGGTCGCCCGGTCGTCGGCCAACTCCAGGGCGGCCCGGCCGCGATCGGTCAGCCGGGTCTCCAGCACGTTGCGGTGCCAGCGGTGCGGCGCCCGTTCCACCAGCCCGCGCTGGGTCAGGTGCTTGAGCAGGATCGCCATCGCCTGCGGGGTGACCTGGCAGGCCCGGGCGAGCGCGGCCCCGCTGATGCCCGGGCTGTCGGCGAGCACGAACAGCGCCGCGTACTGCGGCACGGTCAGCCCCGCCGGCTCGACCGCGAGGCGTTTCGAGGCCAGCAACTCCTGGCCGGCGCGGTGCAGATCGATGCCGAGGCGGTCACTGACGGGCATTCCCATGCGGCGATGTTACAGGGCGGCCCGCATCAATCATGGTCGTTGACAGTCATCAATACATTGATGACTATGGCTGGTGTTGATGTCGTTGTTGACGCTGGGGGCGGCCGGGCTGCCCAGGCCATTGATTTGTCGATCTATCAGCCTGACTGCCCGTCTGCCCGTCTGCCCGCCCGTCTGCCCGTCTGCCCGACCGACCGCCCAGGACCCGCCACGCCCCGGAGGACCGCGCACCCATGACCGAACTCTCCTTCCTCACCGCCCCCGGCATGTCGGCCGGGTTCATCGCCGAGACCCGCCCGCGCGCCCACGGCGCGGGCATCGACCCGTACGAGTACGACCGGGTCACCGCGCCGATCGACTCCCTGTTGCAGTGGCCGGACGCCTGCCGGGCGGCCGCCCTCGACCACCGCGCCCGGGCCGAACGGGCCGCCGAACGCGGCCGGGTCCGCACCGCCGGGCAGCACCACCGGCTGGCGGCCCGCTGGTTCCACCTCGCCGCGCTGCTCCCGGACCCGGACCGCGAGCGGGCCGCCGCCGTCGCCGTGGAGGCGGACCGTTCGATGGGCGCCGCCCTCGCCCTGCTCGAACCCCGGGCCCGGCGGATCGCCGGCGAGGGCTACGCGGGGTGGCTGCGGCTGCCGCAGCCGCCGGACGCGGCAGGCGGGCGGTTCCCGCTGGTGGTGCTGGTGCCGGGGATGGACTCCTCGAAGGAGGAGTTCCACGGTCCGGCCGACGCGCTGCTCGCCCGCGGGGTGGCCGTGCTGGCCGTCGACGGCCCCGGCCAGGGCGTACTGGCCACCGGCCTGGCGCTCGGCCCGGACCACCGGCACGCGATCGGCCGGGCCCTGGACCACGCCCTGGCCGCCGCCGCCGAGCTGCCCGCCATGCCGTCAGCCGGGCCGTCAGCCGGGCCGGGCGCAGGCGCCGAGGCTGCCGGGGGCGTGATCGATCCGGGGCGGATCGCGGTGCTCGGGCTCAGTCTCGGGGGTTACCTGGCTGCCGCCGTGGCCGCCCACGACCCGCGGGTCCGGGCGGCGGCGCTGGTCAGCGGGCCGTACCGGTTGGACTGGGACGGGGTGGTCCCGTTCGTCACGGCGACCCTTGCCCGGCGCTGCGGCGACGCGTCCGCCGCCCGGGCCTTCGTCGAGCAGCTCGACCTGGCCGCCCTGGCGCCCCGGCTGCGCGGGCTGCCCGTGCTGCTGGTCGAGGGCGGTGCGGACCGCATCCCGGGCGTCACCAACGCCGACGCCCTCACCGCCGACCTGCCGGACGTCGAACTGCTCCACGTCCCGTACGGCAACCACCTGCTCGGCAACGCCCTGCCGGACTGGCTCCCCGACCTGGCCGACTGGCTGGCGGAGACGCTGGAGGCGAGGGCCTAGGCGGCAGAGGCCGGGCGGGGCTCCCGGCCTCGGGGCGGGAACCCGGTACCGCGGTCACCGGGGGCCGGTCGAAGATGGGTGGATGGAGACGCGGCAGGTGACCCTGCGGAAGATGACACCGGCGGAGTACGCGGCGGCCACCGAGCGCCGTGAGGCCGAGACGGCCCGGGAGTTGGGCCGGTTCATGGCTGCGGAGTCGGCGTGGGAACGGGCGCGGGAGGGCACGGCGCAGTTCCTCCCGGACGGGCTCGACACGGACCGCCACCACCTCGTGGTGGCCGAGAACCGGTCGGGCGAGGTGGTGGGGGAGGCGTGGATCGGTCCGGACCCGCGGCGGGCGGCGGACGCGGAGGGTTCGGCCTGGCTGTACGACATCGACGTCCGTGCCGAGTTCCGGCGCCGCGGGTACGGCTCCGCGATCCTCGCCGCCGCCGAGGCGCTGGTGGCCCGGGAGGGCTGGACCGCCCTCGGCCTGAACGTCTTCGGGTCCAACGAGGCGGCCGTCGCCCTGTACCGCCGCAACGGTTACGACGTGGCGTCCATGTCCCTGCGCAAGAACGTCCAACGGGCCCCTGGGGACTGACGGTTGGCGCCGTCCGCCGGGACGATTCCGGTGGGCCGGGCCGCCGTCGTTCCGGAGGAGGACGGGGGCCTGCGTTTTCCTCCGTACGGGTGATCCGGGTCCTTCCTGTGGGGGACGCGTCCGGTCCGGGGTGGCTGCGATCTTTGATTCCGTCCCTACGGAGCGTGCGACAGTGCGCAGGGGATCGGCACAACTACCTTGGGGGAGTGGCAAGTTGATGATGCGTAAGCTGATGGTGGGAGCCGTGGCGGTGGCGGCCCTCGTCGTTCCGGCCGCTTCGGCCTCGGCGGCCTCGGCCGTGTCCGCGACCGGGGTCGGGGCCGGGGCCGGGGCCGGGGCGAGTCTGCGGGGGTGGAGCGGGCTCAGTCCGCAGAGCACCGAGTTGCCCGGGTTCGGCAACCTGACGTTGGCGGTCGACGCCCGGTCCCGGCCCGCGGGCGGGGGTTCGGGGCACGCGACGATCCAGCACGAGTTCTTCGAGCCGGACGGGAGTTGGCAGGGGACGGTGCGGATCGAGGTGGACGTCGACTGCCTGCGGACGGACGCCTCCGCCCGGACCGCGGTCGTCACCGGGACGGTGCGGTCGCTGACCTACACCGTCCCGCCGGGCACGCCCCAGCCGCCCGTCCCGTCGAGCGAGTGGCACCCGGAGACCGGGTTCAGCTTCTTCCTGGACGGAGCGGGCAACGGCGTTGCCGGTGGCGGTAGTTCGGATGATGGCGACGGGCAGGCGCGGGTCGGCTGGTCGGGCGTCCCGGACTTCAACGACCCGACCGCCCCGCCGACGACCGTGAAGTGCGCGGCCTCCGCCCCCGGCTTCTACGTGATCGAGGGAGGCTACCGGCTCCACGCGCGGGGCTGAGAGGTCCGAGAGGGCTGAGAGGTCCGGGAGGCGCTGGAGCCGGTGCGTGCGGGGCTCAGCCGAGGACGGCCAGGCTCACCAGGCCGATGGCGCCCCACGGGATGGCGAGCAGGGCCCACCAGGAGGTGCTGGTGATCAGCGTCAGACCGGGGAACGCCTCCCAGAACGAGCACCAGGCCAGGACGTACGCCGTCCGCAGCACGTGGGCCCGGAGCAGGACCGCGACGGGGACGACCAGGCCCGCGACGACCAGCAGGACGGCGAGGAGGCGGTCCAGGGCGAAGTCCGGCCGGACCCGGTCGGAGTGGCCGGCGTGTTCGAGCCGGACGACCTGGCCCTTCCAGCTCTTGACGTCGATGCTGTCGCCGCTGCGGAGCGAGTCGTAGAGCGTCAGGCCGACGTCGTAACTGCTGTGGGCCGTCCCGTGGGTGACCTTCAGGGTCCAGGTGTCGCTGTCGCCGCTGGAGTGGTGGTTCTTGTCGGTGACCTGGCCGGTCTCGGTGGTGATGCAGTCCGCCGCCGGGGCGGCCGCGGCGGCGCACGGCGGGGCGAACACGTCGGCGGTCGCGTCGGCCCGCAGCAGGACGCCCCAGGTGATGCCGCCCAGCACGGCGGCGAGGCCGCACAGCAGGACCGCCCGCTCGGTGAACCGGCCCCAGCCGGACGACCCGCGCGACAGGTAATCGACGCTGAGGGAGGTGTAGGCCCTGCCGAACCGTTGCCGCCACCGCGCCGCGGACGGTGCCGCGAACGGTGCGGCGGCCCTGGCGGGGCGGGGCGTCGGCGGGACGGTGGTCGGGCCGGGCGCCGGTCGGGTCCGCGACGGCGGGGCGCTCTCCGTCGCCGCGGACGCACCCGTGCCGGTGCCGGTGCCGACGGCGGTGGCGGTCGTGGCGGTGGCTCCCGCCGTCAGCGGGGTCTCGGCGGCGCGCGGTGGCGGCAGGACCGCCGGTGCGGCCGTCATCGCGTTCAACTGCCGCCGCAGCACCCGTAGTTCGCGGGAGATCTGGTCCGCCTCGTGCCGGACGTCGGTCAGCTCCGACTCCAGCGCCCGGGTGTAGTGGGTGGCCTGGACGAGTTGCCGGCGCTGGTGGTCGACCTGGTCGCGCAGGCGGTCGAGTTCCTCCTCGGCCCGCTGCTGCTCCCGGGCGGCGGCCGCCGCGCTCTCCGCCCGGGCCCGGTCGGCGGCTTCCAGCGCGGCGGAGGCCTTCGCCGAGGCCCCGGCAGCCGCGGCGGCGTCGGCGCGTTCGCGCTCCAGGGCGCTGCGCAGCTCGCGGATCTCGCGGGCCTGGGCGTGGTTGCGGGCCAGCAGGGCGGGCACCTCGGCCGGGTCGTTCGCGGCGGCGGCCTCGGCGAGGGTGCGCAGTTCGGCGAGGCGTTCCCGGGCGGGGCGGTCGGGCGCGCAGCCGTGCCGGCCGAGGACGGCGAGGTAGTCGCGCAGCATGTCGGCCGGGACGATCCAGTGGCCGTCGAGGTAGGCGCGGGCCGAGTCGGCGGACAGCGCGAGCGCGGTGGCGAGGGCGTCGGCGTCGAGGCCGTGGCGGCCGGCCCGGGCGAGGGCGTCGGCCATCGCCGTCCGGTACTCGCGCAGGGCCCGGGTGGCGCTCTCCCAGGCGGCGTTGCGGGTGAACGGGAAGAGGTAGGCCGACTTGGTGTTCGACTGGGTCGGCAGCGGCAGGTTGTGGCCGACGAGCCGGCTGCGCAGGTGCGGGAAGAGCGCGCCGAGGCTGAGCAGCGGGGGCCCGCCGAGGACGCCCTCCTCGACGAGCCCGGTCAGGTGCCGGGTGAAGGACGTCGCCGTGCGGTGCTGCTCCTCCAGCGGGACCACGTCCGCGGGGCCCTCGGCGGCAGCCAGGATGTACGTGCCCTCGATGTCGAGGTGCGCGCCGCCGAGCGCCCCGATCCCCGCCCCGCCGGGGCCGGAGAGCGCCCGGGTGGCGCGGCCCGCGTGGCAGCAGTCGAGGATGACGATCCGGACCCGGGCGGGGCAGCCGAGCAGGTTGTCGCGGACCTTCTCGTAGGTCAGGCTGCTGACGTCGGGGTCGGTCGGGTTGGTGTCGGTGAACGTCAGGCAGAGCTGGGCGTTCGGCTGGAGCAGACCGTGCCCCGCGTAGTACAGCAGCAGGACGCCGTCGGTGCTCTCGATCGAGCGGCGCAGCTGCGGGGCCAGCACCTTGATGTTCTGCGGGTCCCGGAAGACCGTCACCTCGTCCTCGGACCAGCCGCAGAGCTCCGGGTCGAGGAGGACGCGCCGCATCCGTTCGAGGCTGTTGGCCACGGCGGGCAGCTGGGTGAAGGCGGGGTCCTGGTAGCTGGACGTGCCGATCAGGATGGCCCGGGAGGTCAGCCCGGCCGGCAGCCCGGGGCCGCCGGGCAGTCCGGGCAGCCCGCGCAGCCCCCGGGGCCCGGCCGGCCCGCCGGGTCCGTCCGGCCCGCTCCATCCGTCCGGCCCGTCCGGCCCGTTCTGCCCGTTCGGTCCGTCCGGCCCGCCTGGTTCAGGCATCCCCTTCGCCGCCCCGTCCCCCGTCGGGCCCCGCGCCGCTGCCCGGCTCCGTCCCGCTGTCCGGCTCCGTCTCGCCGTCGGGCCTCGCGCCGCTGCCCGGTTCCGCACTGCTGCCCGGTTCCGCACTGCCGCCTGGCTCCGTCTCGCCGCCCGGTTCCGTCCCGCCGTCGAGGGCCCGGCGCAGGATCCCCTCGACCTGATCGGGGGCGAGGTTGCTCACCTCCACCGTGGTCGCGCCGTCGCGGGTCACGGTGACCTTCAGGTCCGAGCGGCGGGTGCGTAGCCACACCGTCAGCGACCGGGCCAGGACCCCCGCGGCACCCGTCGCGCCGAGGGCCACCTGCAGGACCTCCACGGCCCCGCCGAGCTCGCCCTCGCCGGGCGGCGGCGTCACCGCCCTCACCAGGCCCCGGAGCTGCTCCTCGCCGCGCAGCCACTCCCACAGGGCGGCCGTCTCGCCGATCGGGTCGGCACCGGACAGCCGTATCTGTGCACCAGTCAACTCGCCCTGCTTTCCCGTCCGTTGTCCTGTCACGCGCATCATGGCAGGAACCCCGGGCGGTCCGCAGCACCTTCGCCCGCCGGCTCTCCCGCCCGCCGGGACGGGTGATGCGAGGTGGTGCGGGGGGCGTCCGCCCGGCTCCCGTCTACCGGGCCGGGTAGGTGGTGAGGTAGCGCAGGGCGGCGGCGAACGCGGTCACCATGCCGTCGAGGTCGACGGCGGCCTTCAGCAGGACGGAACTGCCGTGCCCGCCGCCCTCGTACCCGTAGTACCGCGGGTGGCCCTTCGCCCCCGGCTTCTTCTTGAACCCGTCGCCCTCCGGCTCCGTCACCAGCTCCCGCACACTGGGGCCGGCGTACCGGACGAAGCTGCTGCGGGCGAGCCAGTCCCGGTGCCGGTCCGCGAGGGCCCCGTTGGCGGCGGAGGTGGCCTGCCGGGTCTGGACCATGAGGCGGATCTCGAACGGCGTGCCCGTGCCGTTCCGCGGGTTCAGGCGCTGGATCTCGGCGACGGCGTACCCGTCCTCCGTCGGCCGCCAGGCGCAGACGTTCGGGTTCCCGGCCCGGGAGCGCTGCCTGGCCGCGAAGACCGTGCCGGGCGGGGCGGCCGCCTGCGTGATGCCTGCCAGCCGCCGCAGGCGCAGGGCGTCGCTGAGCGCGTCGGAGGCGCGGTCCGCCGGGCCGGTCAGCTCGGCTTCCACCTGGGTGAACTGCCGGAGGGCCCGGACGGACAGCAGCCGGGCGAGGTCGTCCGTGGAGTGGTTCCAGCCGGCGAGCAGACCGGGGACGGTGAGCCGGCGGGACCAGTGGGCCGGCTGGTTCGGGACGGGGTCGGTGTTCGGGCCCACCAGGTGGCGGTCCGCTGCCGGGACGCCCTTCGACTCCGCCCAGGCGTCGTAGGCCGCGAACTGTCCGCCGTGCACGCCGGCGCCGATCTTCACCTCCAGCACCGCGCGCTCGGCGCCGTCGAGCAGGACCACGAGGTCGGCCCGGCCCCCCGCCACCGGGGCCTCCCGCCGGACCGCCACCGTCCCCGGCGCCAGGCGCAGCGCCGCCCGGAGCGGTTCGGGGTCCAGCTCGGCGAGGAAGCAGAGCAGGTCCGACCAGTCCTCCTCAGTGCGCAGCAGGCGCGTCAGTCCGTAGGCCACGGTCGGACGCTACACGCCGTTGCCCGCCGCCCGGGGCGGGACGGCAGAATGCGGGGAATGGGACTGCCGTTGCTGTACCTCGATGTCGACGGGCCGTTGATTCCGTTCGGCGGGCCGGCCGGGTGGCACGTGGAGCACCTGACGGGGCGTCGGGTGCGGGAGGTGGTGGGGCGGGCGGCGGAGAGGCATCCGTTGTTGGGGCGGCTGGACCCCCGGGTGGGGGCGCGGCTGGCGGGGTTGCGCTGCCGTCCGGTGTGGGCCACCACGTGGGAGCACGAGGCCAACGTGTGCGTCGCGCCGCTGCTCGGACTGCCGCCGTGGCCCGTGCTGGAAGAGCCGGACGGGGCGGGCCCGGCGGGCCTTCCGCCCGGGGTGCACTGGAAGGCGCCGCTGGTGGTGGGGCACGCGGGCGGGGCGGCGTTCGCCTGGGTGGACGACGAGATCGGGACGGCCGACCGGGAGTGGGTGGCCGCCCGGCACCCGGGGCCCGCGCTACTGCTCCGGGTCGACCCCCGGACGGGCCTGACGGACGAGGACCTCACCGCCCTGGAGGAGTGGCTGCGCGCCCCGGTCTGACGGGGCGGCAGCGAGGGGTCGGCCGGTTTCGACGGCCGTCGAGGCATTGAAGTGGCAGGAGGGCGCGGGGAGTTCAGGGGGTGTCCGGACCGGGGTGGACCGGGGCGGGTCCGGTTCGGTGATCTGAGTACTAGTACGAGTACTTCCTATCGCCCTGTAGCCGTATGATCGCTGCTTGTAGTGGCGACCAGGGGGATCGGTGAACGAACGGATCAGCGTGGACCCGGCCGAGCTGAGGGCCTCGGCCGCGGCTGCGCGGAACATCGGCGAGGAACTGCGGCAGCCGGCCGCCGCCGCGACCGGTGCGAGTCGTTCGACCGGGGGCGAGTTGGCGGGGTGGTCGGTCGGGGCGGGGTTGCAGAGCCTCGCGGACGGTTGGGCGCCGACCCTCGACAAGCTGACGGAGCGTCTGGCCTCCACCGCCTCGGCGCTGGAGGCCAGTGCGCAGGGGCACGAGTGGAACGACGGCCGGATCGCCGACGCCTGGCGCAAGCAGGGGCAGCGGTGAGCGGCGACTTCGCGCTGCTGCGGCGCTTCGACCCCGCCGGGCTCCGTGACGCGGCCGAAGGCTGGCGCCGGCTGTCCGCCGCGGCGGAGGACGCCGGCGGCCAGCACCGGCACCGGGTCAACGGGCCGCTGCGAGGGCACTGGCAGGGCAGGGACGCGGACAGCGCGTTCTTCACGATGGAGTCCACCGAGCAGAAGCTGGAAGTCGTGCGGGTGGAGGCCGAGTCGGCTGCGCTCGTGCTGAACACCGTCGCCGACCGGATGGACCAGGCCCGGACGAACCTGTCCAACGCCCTCCAGCGGGCCGCCGAGTGGAACCTGCCGGTGGCGGACGACGGCACGGTCGGCCTCCCGCCGCAGGCGGCACCCGACCGCCACGACCCGGACGCCCGCGACGAGCGACAGAGCCAGCACCTGCTGCGCGACCAGCTCCAGGACCGCATCAACGCCTCGCTCGCCGCCGCCCGCGAGGCCAGCGACCAGGGCGCCCGCGCACTCGGACGACTCGGAGCCGACATCCTCACCCGGCCCCGGGTGTTCGGAGCGGCGGCCGAATCGGCGCAGGACGTCCAGGACGTCGCCAAGGACCTCGGCCTCGCCGCCCCGTACATCCCGGAGAACAAGGACCCCCGGCAGAGCGCCGAGTGGTGGAAGTCGCTGACACCCGAACAGCGGCAGAGCTGCATCGCCCTGCACCCCGAGGAGATCGGCCGCCTCGACGGCCTCCCCTCGACCGTCCGCGACCAGGCCAACCGCCTCGTCCTGGAGCAGCAGCTCGACGCCCTGAAAGCCGGCGACGCGCGGGGATCGGGGATGACGGCCGACGAGTACCACCAGCGCGAGAGCGGCCTCCGCGCGCTGAAGGAGAAACTCGACCAGCGCGACGGGACGGACGAGCAGCACCAACTGCTCCTGCTGGGCCTGGACCCGAGGGGCGACGGCAAGGCCGTCGTGTCCACCGGCAACCCGGACACCGCCGACCACACCGCGGTCCTGGTACCCGGCACCGGCACCACCGTGAAGGAGATGCCCGGCCAGATCGACCGCATCGACCGGCTGCAGGACGCCGCACGAAGGGAACTCAAAGGCACGGAGCGGACGGTCGCGGTGGTGTCCTGGCTCGGCTACGACGCGCCCGAGGTGAACGGCAGTGTCATGACGACGGGCCGGGCCGAGGACGGGGCCGAGGACATGCGCCGCTTCACCGGCGGCCTGCGCGTCTCCGAGGGGGACCACCGCAGCCACCTGACCGTCATCGGGCACAGCTACGGCACCACCGCCGTCGGGGCCGCCGCGGCCGGAGGCCAGGGTCTGCAGGCCGACGACATCGTCGCCATCGCCAGACCCGGCATGACCACGGACCACGCTGCGGACCTGCACACCGACCCCAACCACTTCTGGGCCGGCACCGCGGCCGACGACAACATCCGCCGCGTCACCGATCTGACCCTCGGAACCGATCCGACACGCGGCGGTTTCGGCGGGAACACCATCAGCATCGACACCTCCGGCCACAGCGGCTACTGGGACCCGGACAGCCGGAGCCTGGCCAACCAGGGAAAGATCATCGCCGGACTGTCGCCGGACACCGTCGACAATCGGCCCGACCCCGTCGAAGCCATCGTGCCGGGCCTCTGACGCTCGAACGCCGTCCCCGAAAGAGGCCCCCGATGCGCCGATCGCACACTTCCTCCAGGCGTCGCGTCCTGGCGGGCACCGTCGTCCTGTCCCTGCCACTACTCCTGGGAGCATGCATGAACAGCCCCGATCCGAACGAACCGCTGCCCGTCATGGCCAAGAGCGACGCCCAGGCATGGGCCCGGCAGATGACCGAGTACATGGCCCGGAGTGCCGACGTCGCACTGGACACGGGTAGCGTCACGCCCTTCTTCAGCAACTGCGAGGGCAGGAACGGAGAAGTCGCCGCCGACGGCCGCTACACCCTCGCCTACCACGTCACCAGCGTCCTCTCCCGGGACCAGCAACTCGACGCCATCCGCAAGATCAAGGCGGGCCTGGAGAAGGACGGTTTCACCGTCACCAGCTACCGCGAGACGGTGGAGAACCAGACCGACGTGCTCCTGTACGCCAACCACGACGAGGGCCGCTACTTCATCGACGTCAGCAGCGGTGCCGCCGTCGACCGGCTCATCTACACCGTCGCCACCCGCTGCCTGATGCCGTCCTCCGCGCCCTCCACGGCGCAGCACTAGAAGGCGGCTGCACCGGGCAGGCGGCATAGCCTCGCCGGACGGCGTTCATCGCGGGGGGAGGGGGGAGGTGGGGCCGCCGAGGCGGCGGTTGCGGGTGGCGCGGGCGGCGAGGCGTTCGGGGGTGGGGAGTCGGGTGAGTTCGGCGAGGGTGGCGGTGATCGCGGTGGCGAGGCGGTCGCGGAGGTCGGCGGGGTCGTCGGTCTCGGGGACCACCTGGTCGACCAGGCCGGTGGTGGTCAGGGCGGTGGCGGTGATGCCCTGGGCGCGGGCGAGTTGGGGGGCGTGGTCGCCGTCGCGGTGGACGATCGCGGAGGCGCCCTCGGGCGGCAGCGGGGCCAGCCAGGAGTGTTCGGCGGCGAGCACCCGGTCGGCGGGCAGCAGGGCGAGTGCGCCGCCGCCGCTGCCCTGGCCGAGCAGGACGGCGAGCACGGGGGTGCGCAGCCCGACCAGGGTGGTCAGGCAGTGGGCGATCTCCAGTGCCACGCCGTCGAGTTCGGCCTCGACGGAGAGTTCCGCGCCGGTGGTGTCGACCACGGTGAGCAGCGGCAGCCCGAGTTCCTCGGCGATCTGCGCCTGCCGCCGGACGGCCCGCAGGTCGGCGGCGGTGACCGGCAGCGCGGGCTGGTCGGGCCCCTGGCGCTGCTGGGCGACGACCATGACGGGCTGTCCGCCGATCAGCGCCAGGCCCCGGACGAGGGCGCTGTCGCCGTCCAGCGGGAGGAACAACTCGGCGGTGTGGTGCAGGAGTTCGAGTGCGGAGAGGCGGTCGGGGCGGCGGCTGAGCAGGACCGACTCCCAGGCGTCCGGGGGAGTGGGGGCAGAGGCGGGGACGGGGGAAGGAGCGGAGGCGGGAGCGGCGGCGGGGCGGGCGGTGAGGACGGTGAGGGCGCGGGAGAGGAAGGTGCGCAGCCGCTCGGGCGGGACGATGGCGTCCAGCCGGCCGTGCGCGGCGAGCGTCTCGGCGCGCTGGACGGCGGGCGGCAGCGGTTCGCCGCGCAGTTCCTCGTACACCCGGGGGCCGAGGAAGCCGAGCCGGGCGCCCGGTTCGGCGAGCACCAGGTGGCCGAGGGTGCCCCAGGAGGCGAACACGCCGCCCATGGTGGGGTTGCGCAGGTAGGTCAGGTAGGGGAGTCCGGCGGTGCGGTGGGCGTGCACGGCGGCGGTGACCCGCACCATGCACAGGAACGCGGCCGAGCCCTCCTGCATCCGGGTGCCGCCGGAGACCGGCAGGGCGAGCAGCGGCAGGCGTTCGGCGGTGGCGCGCTCCACGGCGCGGGTGATCCGTTCGGCGGTGGCCACGCCGATCGAGCCGCCGAGGAAGGCGAACTCGCAGGCCACCAGGGCGATCGGCCGCCCGTCCAGCAGGGCCCGGCCGGTGGTCACGGCCTCGTCCAGGCCGGTGCGCTCCCGGGCTCGGGCCAGCGCGTCCCGGTAGCCGGGGTCGGCGTACTCGGCGGTGATCGGCTCGTCCCAGCTGTGCAGACTGCCGGGGTCGACCAGTCGGTCGAGGAGCTGACGTGCCGTCACCGGGGGCCTCCGTCACGGGGAAACGGGAACAAGAACGGGAACAGGAGCGGGAGCAAGGGGGAAGGGCGGCCCGGGCCGGGGCGGGATGGCCGGGCGTCACCGAGGCTAGCGGGGCGGCGGGGCCGGTTGCTGGTGCGCCGCACGAGGGTGAGCAGGATCACCGGCCCGCGACGACGGCGCGCGGGCCGGGGTGAAGGAGGGCTGGGGGTGAAGGGGGCCGGGACGTGACGCACCAGACACCGGTGTAATTGGTATCCAAGATGCGCAATTGATTAGAGTCAGGCCCGTGAGGCTGACCAAGAGCACCGACATCGCGCTGCGCATCGCCATGCGCCTGGCGGTGCTGGACGAGGACCAGACCCCGACCACCCGCGAGGTGGCCGAGGCGGTCGGCGTCCCCTACAACCACGCGGCGAAGGTGGTCAGCCGGCTCCAGCACCTGGGCGTGGTCGAGGCCCGGCGCGGCCGCGGCGGAGGGCTCGCCCTGACCGCCGCCGGGCGCACCGGATCGCTCGGCCGGATCGTCCGGGAACTGGAGGGCGTCGGCGACGTGGTCGGCTGCGAGGACGAGCCGCCCTGTCCTCTGCGCCACTCCTGCCGGCTGCGCGGGGCGTTGCGGCGGGCCCAGGAGGCGTTCTTCGCCACCCTCGACCCGCTGACCGTCAACGACCTGGTCGGCGTGCCGAGCGAGCCCGGCGGTCCGGTCCTGCTCGGACTGCCGGTGTTCGGCGACCCGCCGGGGGCAGAGACGCCGCCGGGGGCGGAGGCGCCGTCGGGGCCGGGCGGACCGGAGGGCCCGTCCGGAGGTCCGGGTGGCCCGCCGGGGCCGGGGCCGTTCGGCCCTTCCTCGCCGTAGCCCGCCCGAGCGAGCATCGAGGCGGGCCCCAGGCGGGCACCAGGCAGTCGCCGGGTGAGCACCAGGCAGGCCCCAGGCGGTCACCAGTAGTTCTCCACCGGTCCCCGATCGGTTCCCGGCCGGTCCCCGGTCGGTTCTCCGTCCGGTTCCGCGTGCCGTTTTTCCATGCCATTAAATGCGCATCTCAGATGCGAGTTTGGAGTTTCGGATGCTGTCCGAGAAGTCCGCGCAGACCGTGCGTGCCACCCTGCCCGTGGTGGGCGCGGCCATCGGGGAGATCACCGGATCGTTCTACGACCGGTTGTTCGCGGCCCACCCCGAGCTGCTGCGCGACCTGTTCAACCGGGGCAACCAGGCCGACGGCAGCCAGCGCCAGGCGCTGGCCGGCTCGATAGCCGCCTTCGCCACCGCGCTGATCGAGCACCCCGACCAGCGGCCGGACGCCATGCTCGCCCGCATCGCCCACAAGCACGCCTCGCTCGGCATCGCCCCCGACCAGTACCAGGTGGTCCACACCCACCTGTTCGCCGCCATCGTCGAGGTGCTCGGCGACGCCGTCACCCCCGAGGTCGCCGCCGCCTGGGACGAGGTGTACTGGCTGATGGCCAACGCCCTGATCGCCATCGAGGCCCGCCTGTACGAGGAGAGCGGCACCCGCGGCGAGCGCCGCCGCTACACGGTGGCCGCCCGCACCGCCGAGACCGCCGACGTCGCCACCTTCCTGCTGCGCCCCGCCGACGGCGGCCCCGTCCCGGCGCACAAGCCCGGCCAGTACGTCTCGGTGCAGGTCGAACTCCCCGACGGCGCCCACCAGATCCGCCAGTACAGCCTGTCCGGGCAGCCCGACGGCGGCCTGCAGATCACCGTCAAGAAGGTCGCCGGCGACCCGGCCGGCGAGGTCTCCAACCACCTGCACCAGCACGTCGACGAGGGCGCCACCCTGCTGGTCGGCGCCCCGTTCGGCGACGTGCAGCTGGCCGACGGCGACCGCCCGGTCGTGCTGGCCTCGGCCGGCATCGGCTGCACCCCGATCGTCGGGATGCTCACCCACCTCGCCGAGACCGGCGCCGCCCGCAAGGTGATCGCCGTGCACGGCGACCAGCAGGAGTCCGCGCACGCCTTCCGCGAGGAGTTCGCGCTGCTGGTCGACAAGCTCCCCGACGCCGAGGCGCACGTCTGGTACGAGCGCCCCGAGGGCGAGTGGCCCGCCGACCGCACCGGCCGGGTCGACCTGACCGGCCTGGACGTCCCCGCCGACGCCGTCGCCTACCTGTGCGGCCCCCTCCCGTTCATGCGCTCCGTCCGCACCCAGCTGCTGGCCGCGGGCGTGCCCGCCGCCGACATCCACTACGAGGTCTTCGGCCCCGACCTGTGGCTCGGCCAGGCCTGACCGCAGGCCCACCCCCGACCGAGCCGTCAACTGCCGTGCGGGAAGCGGCGGATGACCGGGAAGGCCCGGCCCCGGCGGGGCAACGGCCCGGACCCGGAGCGGTGCGCACCGCCCCGGGGCCGGGCCGTCACTTCAGTACGGCCCGGACCGCGTCCCGCAACTGCTCGGCGCCCGGCTGCATCGCCCGGTCCAGGGCCGGGGCGAACGGGAGGACCGCGCCGTCCGGGCGGGTGACCCGGAGCGGCGGGGCGAGCAGGCGGCACTCCTCGGCGGCGACCGCCAGCACCTCGGCGGCGAACCCGGCGAAGCGGTTGGAGTCGTCGGCCACCACCAGCCGGCCGGTGCGGCGCAGCGACGCCACCAGGGCGGACCGGTCCAGCGGGTACAGGGTGCGCGGGTCGAGCACCTCCACCGACGCCTCGTCCGCCAACTCCTCGGCCACCGCGAGCGCCTGGTGCACCAGGTGGCCGACCGCGACCACCGTCACGTCGGTGCCCGGGCGGTGGGTCCGGGCCGCGCCGATCGGCACCGGCGCCAGCGGCGCCGTCACGTCCTCGCGCACGGCCAGCGCGCCCGCCGGGGCGAACAGCACCACCGGGTCGTCGTCCGCGATCGCCGAACTCAGCAGCCCGTACGCGTCGGTGGGCGTCGCGGGCGCCAGCGTCTTGATGCCCACGTGCGCGAACAGGCCGTACGGGTGGTCCGAGTGCTGGCCCGCCCAGCCGCTGCGGGAACCCGAACCCGGCACCACCACGGTCAGCGGCACCCGGGCCTGCCCGCCCGTCATCAGCGAGAACTTGTGCGCCTGGTTGGCGAGTTGCTCGAAGACCAGGAACAGCAGCGACGGGATCTGCAACTCGATCACCGGCCGCATCCCGTTCAGCGCCGCCCCGATCCCGGCCGAGGTGAACGCCTGCTCCGACAGCGGCACGTCCACCACCCGCCCGGCGCCGAAGCGCCGTTGCAGGCCGAGCGTCAGCCCGGCCAGGCCCGCGCCGACGTCCTCGCCGAACACGCACACCGCCGGGTCGGCCTCCAGCGCGTCCGACAGCGCCCGGTTCATCGCCTTGGCGTACGACAACAGCGTCACAGGGCCGCTCCCGACCGGGGCCGCAGCCCGCTCGCGTACAGGTGGTCAGTGGCCGTCGCCGGATCCGGCTCCGCCGAGGCGAGTGCGAACTCGGCGGCGGCGGACAGGAGTTCGGCCACCTCGCGGTCGATGGCGGCCGCCTCCGGCAGGCCGGTCGCCAGCGGGTCGCGCTCGCGCCAGGACGCCACCTCCGCGGCCGTCCGGTACGACAGCCGGAAGCGCCGCTCCATCGTGTGGTGCGCCTCGAACCGGTACGTCAGGCACTCCAGGAACGACGGACCGCCGCCCGCGCGCGCCCGCCGCACCGCCCGTTCGGCCGCCGCCCGGACCGCCTCCACGTCCATCCCGTCCACCGTCTCGGCCGGGATGCCGAACGCCGCCGCCCGGCCGCACGCCGAACCGCCCACCGCCGCGGCGGCCGGCAGCGTCGTCGCGTAGCCGTTGTTCTCGCAGACGAACACCACCGGTGCCCGCCAGATCGACGCCAGGTTCAACGCCTCCAGCAGCACGCCCTGGTTGAGCGCGCCGTCGCCGAAGAACGAGGCCACCACGGTGAGTTCGCCGCGCTGCTGCGCCGCCCAGGCCGAACCGACCGCGATCGGTGCGCCCGCGCCGACGATGCCGTTGGCGCCCAGGACGCCCAGCGAGAAGTCCGCGGCGTGCATCGACCCGCCCCGGCCGCCGTTCAACCCGCCGACCCGGCCCAGCAGTTCGGCCAGCAGCCGGCCCGGGTCGGCGCCCTTGGCCAGCACGTGCCCGTGCCCGCGGTGGGTCGAGGTCAGCTGGTCGGCCGGATCCAGCGCCGCGCACACGCCGACCGCCACCGCCTCCTGCCCGATGTACGGGTGGGTGCCGCCGACGACCAGCCCCGAGCGCACCCACTCCAGGGCGAGCTCCTCGAACGAGCGGATCAGCCGCATCGCCCGGTACCGGCCCGCCGGGTCCGCCAGGTGCGGCAGGCTCACCGACCCGACCGCCCCGGCTCCGACCGCCGAGGCTCCGGCTGTCCCGGCTCCGACCGCCACAGCACCGGGCAGAACTCCGGGTCCGCGTAGTCCGGTCGGCCGTTCGCGTCCCGCCGAACCACCGCGTCGTGGTTGTACACCACCGGCGAGCCGTCCGGCCGCAGGAACGGGCGGTACCGGTTCGACCCGTCCTGCAGGTGCAGCGACACCGCCCGGCGCGGCTGCGCGGACCGGTTCGGGCCGGAGCCGTGGTAGGTGCGGCAGTGGTGGAAGGACACGTGCCCGCGCGGGATCTCCACCGGCACGGTGTGCACCGAACAGCCGTTGAACTCGGCGTTCTCGTGCAGCAGTTGCTCAAGCTCCGAGCGGTCCCGGGCGGCGAAGTGCCGGGTCGAGTCGTCCCCGCCCGGCCGCTCCTCCCAGCGGTGGCTGCCGTCCACCATGGTGATGGTGCCCATCTCCTCCGTGCAGTCGTGGAACGGCAGGAACGCCGTCAGCATCCGCTGCGAGGTGGAGGTCTGCCAGTAGTGCTTGTCGAAGTGCCACGGCACCACGTTGCTCGGCTCGCCCGGCACCGGCGGCTTGTAGATCAGCGTCGACTGGAACAGCCGGACCTCCGCCGCCTGCGCCAGCCGCGCCGCGACCGCGCCCAGCAGCGGCTTGCGCAGGATCCGGCCGATCTCCGCGTGCTCGTAGTGCACGTAGTCGTTGTGCCGCTGCACCGGCCCGTCCGACGGCTTCCAGGACGCCAAGTGCGGCGGCCGCGCCGGGAGTTCGCGGTCCCGCTCGCCCGCGTAGTAGCGCTCGGTGGCGGCCTGCAGCGCGTCCAGCTCGGCGTCGGAGAACAGCCGCCGCGACAGGTACCAGCCGCGCTCCGCGTACTCCAGCACCTCCTCGACGGTCGGCAGCAGCGCCGACTCCTCCTCGGTCAACGCGAACTGCTCGATGACGGTGGTCACTTCCCTCTCCCCTCTGCTCAGCTGTCCGCGGTGGCGCGCTCGCGCTCCACCGCCTCGTACAGGGCCTTGATGTTGGCGGTGCCGAAACTGCCGGCGCCGCGCCGCTCCACCAGCTCCAGGAAGAGCGTCCGGCGCGGGTGGGTGGAGCGGGCGAAGATCTGGAACAGCTCGCCGCCGTGGTCCCGGTCCACCAGCACGTGGGTGTCGCGCAGCTCCGCCACCGGGATGGCCGTCGGGCCGAGCCGGGACTCCAGCGCGTCGTAGTACGCGCCCGGCGTGCTCAGGAACGCCACCCCGCGGGCCGCCAACTCCCGTACCGCGGCGGTGATCGAGCCCGTCGCGTAGGCCAGGTGCTGGACGCCCGCGCCGCCGTGCGCGGTCAGGAAGCCGTCGATCTGGCCGGACGCCCGCGAGGTGTCCGGCTCCAGCAGGGTGAAGGTGACCGTGCCGCACGGGCTCTGCACCACCCGGGAGTCCATCGCCTGGTCGCCGACCTCCACGTACTCGCGGAACACCTCCCGGTGGCCCAGCCCCTCGACCGCCCACCGCACCGAGTCGCCCAACTGCCCGCCCGGCACCACCACCGCCACGTGGTCCAGCGACAACAGCGCACCCCGGCCCGGGAGTTCACCCGGCGGCAGCAGGTCCTCCGGACCGGTGAAGCGCAGCGCCAGGTCGCCGAAACCGGACACCGTGCCCGCCCCGTCCAGCCGCACGGCGCCCGCCGCCACCGCCCGCCCGGCCGCCGCGGCCGCCGACGCCGCGTCGGCGTGCCGCAGCGCGATCACCGCGACGCCGTCGCCGTGCCGCCGCACCCAGCCGGCCACCGGGTGGCCGGCCTCCACCGCCGAGGTCAGCAGCACCCGGACCGACCCCTGGTGCGCCACCACCTGCGCGGTGCCCGGCGCGGCCGCCGCCGGCTCGTACAGCGTGAAGCCCCAGTCGTCGCGCAGCTGCGCGGCGTACTTGTGGGCGTCCTCCACGTACAGTTCGGTGTACGCGATGCCCGGCACGGTCATGAGTCCCCTCCGAGGTGCTTGGCCGTGATGCCCGGCGGACCGAACAGCAGGCTCAGGTTGTGGCCGCCGAACGCGATCGAGTTGGACAGGGCGTGCCGCACGACGCTGTGCTCGGCCGCGCCCCGGACGTGCCGCAACGCGCAGGCCCCGTCCGGCTGTTCGAGGTTCAGGGTGGGCGGGATCAGGCCCTCGGCGACGGCCAGCGCCGACACCGCCGCCTCCACCGCCCCCGAGGCGCCCAGCAGGTGGCCGGTGGCGCCCTTGGTCGAGCTGACGAACGGCTCGTGCCCGCCGAACACCTCGCGCAGCGCCGCCGATTCGGCGACGTCGCCCAGCTTGGTGCCGGTGCCGTGCGCGTTCACGTAGTCCACGGCCGACGGCTCCAGGCCCGCCGAGCGCAGCGCGGCCCGCATCGCCGAGACCGCGCCCGCCCCGTCCGGGCGCGGCATGGTCGGGTGGTGGGCGTCGGTGGCCGCGCCCCAGCCCGCCAGCGAGGCGTACCCGGTCGCGCCGCGGGCCGCCGCGTGCTCGGCGCTCTCCAGCACCAGGACGGCGCTGCCCTCGCCCAGCACGAAGCCGTTGCGGCGGGCGTCGAACGGCCGGGACGCCTGCGTCGGATCCTCCCAACCGGCAGCCAGCGCGCGGGAGTTGTCGAAGGCGGCGGCGATCGTCGGGTGCAGCGGGGCCTCCGCGCCGCCGCACACCACCACGTCCGCCTCGCCGCCGCGGATCAGCCGCAGGCCCTCGGCGATCGCCTGCGCGCCCGCCGCGCAGGCCGTGATCACCGCCGAACTGTAGCCGCGGATGCCGTGCGTGATGGCGATCCGGGCGGCCGCCATGTTCGACAGCATGCCCGGCAGCAGGTACGGGCTGACCGCGGCCCGGCCGCGCTCGCGCCGCCCGGCGGCCTGCTGCTCGTAGCTCTCCAGCCCGCCGCCGCCGGTGCCCAGCACCACCGCCACCCGCTCCGGGTCGGCTTCCTGACGGACCGTCAGTTTCGCGTCGGTGAGGGCGTCCTCGGCGGCGGCCAGCGCCAGCAGCAGGAAGCGGTCGGCGACCCGGGTCTCGGTCGGCGGCAGCACCTCGGTGGCCGGGACGGGCGGGGCGATGCCCGCCACCCGCAGCCAGCCCGCCGCCGGGTGCCCCTCCGGCGGGGCGACCAGGCCGGAACGGCCGGCCGCCAGCGCCCGGAACGCCTCCGGCACGGCCCGGCCCAGCGGCGTCACCCAGCCGATGCCGGTGACCTGCGCGGCGACCGTGCTCATCGGGCGGCCGCCGGGGCCACCGCGGCCAGGTGGCGCTCGCGCAGCAGCACCTTGCGGACCTTGCCGGTCGGCCCGAGCGGGATGTCCGCGTCCTCGACCACCAGCACCGAGCGGACGACGGCGGCGACGTGCGGCTCCAGCGCGGCGAGCACCTCGGCGGTCCGGGCCGCGGTCCGGGCGGCGTCCTGGGCGGCGGTGCGGGCGGCGTCCTCGGCGGTGGTGCGGGCGGCGTCCTGGGCGGTGGTGCTGGCGGCGGCCTGGGCAGCGGCGGCCGGGTCGAGTTGCAGCAGCACGTCCGCGACCGTCCGGTCGCCGTCGCGGAAGGCGACCACGGTGCAGTCGTGCACGTCCGGGCAGGCCGCCAGGACGCGCTCCTCGCTGGCGGCGGTGTGCAGGCGGCGGCCGTCGCCGAGGTCGACGGTGTCGACGGCCCGGTCCACGTGGTAGTAGTAGCCGTCCTCGTCGCGGTACATCAGGTCGCCGGTGAGGAAGTAGTCGCGGACCCGGGTGCGGTGGGTGGTCACCGAGTCGTTCCAGTAGCCGGGCGACAGGGTGGGCGAGCGGGTGCCCAACTCGCCGACCTCGCCGGGGCCGAGCTCGTTGCCGTCCGGGTCGAGGACCGCGCAGTCGACGAAGGCGTGCGGGCGGCCCACGCAGCGGCCGTAGCGCGCGGAGTCGACGGTGTGGGTGATGTGGAAGTGCGAGTGGCCCATCTCGGAGGAGCCCAGGCCGTCGACGAACACCGACCCGGCGGTGCGGACCCGGCCCTGCCGGGTGGCGGTCTCCCGTGAGCCCTGGGCGACCAGGCGGCGGATGTGCGCCTCGTGCGCGCAGTCGCCGGTGTTCCACCACAGGCCGACCGAGGACAGGTCGCGGGCCGAGAGGTCCTGGCGGGCCAGGTCTTGGGCGTCGAAGCTGAGCGCCAGGTTGACCGCGATCAGGGTCGCGGCGTGCGCGGCCGGCAGCGCGCTGAGCACCCGGTCGATGCCCTGCGGGCGGGGCAGCAGCAGGCGGTGCCGGATCGCCGCGTACAGGCTGGCGTGCGTGTGCAGCACCGCCTTCGGCAGGCCGGTGGTGCCCGAGGAGTGGGTGATCGCCACCGGGTCGGTCGGCCAGTGCCGGTACGGCTCGGGCGCCGACTCCGGGTTGCCGTCGGCGAGTTCGGCGGTGTCGGCGAGCAGCGGGATGCCGCAGCCCGGTCCGGCGAGACCCGGCCCGGCGGGGCCCGGATCGCCGAGGGCCGGACCGGCGGGGGCCGCGTCGGCCAGCGCCTTGGCGTGCGCGGTGTCGGCGAGTAGCCCGACCGCGTTCAACCGGCGCAGGTAGCGGGCCGAAGTGTCCGCGTCCAGCGCCGGGTTGAGCAGGGCCGGGATCGCGCCGAGGCGGCTCAGGGCGAGGAAGCACAGCACCTGGTCGGCCGCGGCGGACGCCTGAACGGCGACCGGGTCGCGGCGGCGCACCCCCCGGGCGTGCAGGGCGGCGGCCCGGACCCTTACCGCCAGGTCGAGTTGACGGAGCGTCAGGGCTTGGCCCGCCGGGTGGGCGTCGACGGGGGTGTCGAAGGTCAGGGTCGGCGAGTCCGGGCCGAGGCCCTGCTCGGCGCGGGTGGTCAGGACGTTGCCGGCGCCGACGGAGCTGTCGGCGGACAGCACGGCGCGAAGGGTGCGGAGGCTCATCGTTCCCGTTCTTCTCGTGGTGCGGGAAAGGGGGGAGGGCCCCTCGGCGGGCCGCGGTGCGCGAGGGGGAGTCCGGGGGTACGGGGGATTGCGGGTGCGCGGGGGTGCGGTGGTTCAGGGGGCGAGCAGGACGGCGCCGGCGCGGTCGGGCGGGCCCTGGACGGCGGTGATCACGAGCACCTGCTCGGCGTCGCCGTCCTCGATCAACAGGGCCGCCCGCTCGTGCAGTTCGGGCCCGTCCGGGAAGCCGGGGCCGAGCGCGACGACCGGCCCGTCCAGCTGCCAGCGGGCGGCGACGTGGCCGAGCACGGCGTTCGGGTTCGACTGGAAGAACAGCAGCGGGGCGACCCGCTGCCCGGCCGCGGTGGCCCGGGCCAGCGCGTCCGCCGTACCGGTGTCGCCGCTCGCACTGGCCAGCAGCAGCGCGGTGCGCGGCGCCCCGACGGCGGGCGGCGCACCGTAGCGGGCCCGCAGGCAGCGCTCGGCGGCCTCGGCCACCAGCGGGCTGAACGCGGACTCCACGAACCCCGCGATGGCGGGCAGTTCGTCCTCCGGCCCGTCCGGCCAGCGGGCGGCGGCCAGCACCCGCAGCGGCCCGGCGAGCACGCGGGGCGCCGTCGGCGCAGCCTGCGGTGCCTGCGCAGCCTGCGGTGCCTGCGGTGTCGGATGCGGAGGCGAATGGTCGGGAGCGAGGACGGGGGAGGGTCTCGGGGCGGTCATGCGGGTGCCACCAGGAGTGCGGGCCGGGAGCGCCGGACGGGAACGAGAGGAGACAGGGAACGAGAGGAGCCGGGGAACGAGAGGAGCCGGGGAACGAGAGGAGCCGGGGAACGAGAGGAGACAGGACCGCCGGGACCGGCGGGACCGGTGACCGGGGGGCGGGGTCAGGCGGGGGCCACCAGGAGGGCGGTGTTGGCGCCGCCGAACGCGGCGTTGACGGTGAGGGCCAGGGCGGGGGCCGCCGGGCGGGGGCGGTCGAGCACCAGGTCCAGCGGGCAGTCGGGGTCCGCGGCCTGCCAGCCGGCGTTCACGGGGAGCGATCCGGCGCGCAACGTACCGACGGTGGCGGCGAGTTCGAGCAGGGCGGAAGCCTCCAGGGCGTGGCCGTGCACGGACTTGGTGGAGCTGACCGGCGGGGTGCCGGACGGGAAGACGGCGCGCAGCG
The DNA here is from genome assembly GCF_000721345.1 of Kitasatospora sp. NRRL B-11411. Taxonomy (NCBI): domain Bacteria; kingdom Bacillati; phylum Actinomycetota; class Actinomycetes; order Kitasatosporales; family Streptomycetaceae; genus Kitasatospora; species Kitasatospora sp. NRRL B-11411. The sequence goes on from NZ_JOGH01000101.1 coordinate 27,019, forward strand.
CGGCGGCCTCGGCCAGGTCGCCGAGTTTGGAGCCCGCGCCGTTGGCGTTGACGTAGCCGACCGCGTCCGGTCCGGCGCCCGCCCGGGTGAGCGCGCCGTGCACCGCCCGGGCCAGGCCGGTGCCGTCGGGGTGCGGGCGGCAGACGTGGAAGGCGTCCCCGGTCCGGGCCCACCCGGCGATCCGGGCCAGCGCGCGGCCGCCGCGCCGGCGCAGGGCCGGTACCGACTCCAGCACCACGGCGACCGCCGCGTCGCCGAGCAGCATGCCCTTGCGGCCCAGGCTGAACGGGCGGACGGCGCCGTCCCCGGCCAGTGCCCGGCCGGCGTCGAACACCGCGAAGGTGTCCGGCTCGACCAGGTACCCGGCCGCGACCAGCACGCGTTCGCGCCGCCCGGAGGCGATCAGCGCGGCCGCGTCGGCGACCGCGGTGGACGCCGCGACGCACGCCCCCGTGTAGACCCGGGGCCGCAGCCCGGTCCGTTCGGCGACCTCGGCGGCGACCGGTCCGGCCCGCCGGTCGCCGTGCAGGGCGAGCAGCAACTCCTCCTCTGCACAAGGCTGTTCGGGTCCGCCGGGTCCGGAGAGCGCGCCTGCCTCGGCGAGCACCGCGACCAGCTGGTCGGCCAGCCGGGGGGAGCCCGGTCCGGTGGCGGCCCGGTCCGCGCGGTGCGCGGTGGTGCGGAAGCGCTGCACCGGGGCGAAGGCGGCCCGCCCGGCGAGCACGCCGTCGGTCAGGGCGTCGAGCCCGGCGCCGAACGCCGACCGCACACCGATGCCGCCGACCAGGACGGCGCGCCGGGGCGGGCCGTTCCGGAGTGCGGTCGGGGTCATGGCGCGGCGACTCCCGCGCCGTCCTGAGCCTCGGCGTTCAGGACCTCGGCGTTCAGGGCCGCGGCGAGCTGGGCGCCGAGCGCGGCCACCGCGTCGTCCACGGTGCGGATGGCGTCCAGGTGCTCGTCGTCCAGGTCGACCTGCACGCCGTAGGTCTGCTCGGCCTCGGCGATCAGCCAGGTCAGTTCCAGCGAGCCCAGGTGCTCGTCGACCTGCTCGGGGGCGCGGTCGCCGTAGCGGGCGAGCATGGCCAGGGCCTCCGCCCGGCCGAACCGGGTTCCGGCGTCGGTGCTCATCGGGCGGTGCCCACCGCGGACTTGGCGATCCGGGCGGCGACCTCGGCGCTGAACTCGTCGATGGTCATCAGGGCGGTGGACTCCATGTCGTCCAGTTCGAAGCGGATGCCGAACTCCTCCTCGACCTGCACCGCGAGGTCGGCCAGCGCCAGCGACTCCAGGTCGAGGCCGGCCGGGCCGAGGTCGGTCTCCGAAGTGACGTTCGAGACGTCGTAGTTCATCGCGGCCAGCGTGGTCAGGACGAACGAGCGGATCTGTTCCTGCATGGAAGGATCTCCAGCGCAATCGGGAGGGGAAGGAAGGGGTGGTTCCGGGCAGGGCGCGCCGACGGCCGGACGGACGGTGTCTGGAGCCGTCCACCGGGCCGGGCGCACCGCACCGGAAGGGGGGAGGGGAAGCGGGGTGGATCAGCGGGCGGCGTCGGCCTGTCGGCGCAGGGCGGCGGCGTCCCGCAGCAGCTTCCCGGTGGCGGTCCGGGGGAGCTGCGGCATCAGGTGCAGCCGGCGGGGCAGCTTGTAGCCCGCCAGCTCCTTGCCCAGCAGTTCGCGCAACTGCTCGGCGGGGCCGCCCCGTTCGGACGGCGCGGAGGTGACGCCCTCGGCGGTCGCGGCGTACGCCTCGATCGCGCCGTCGGCGAACAGCACCACGGCCTCGACCACACCGGGGAGCCCGGTGAGGGCCTGCTCGACCTCGTTCAGGTCGACCTTGAGGCCGCCGATGGAAATCTGTGAGTCGCGCCGCCCGAGCACGGTCACCAGGCCGGTGCCGTCCTCGATCAGCGCGGCGTCGCGGGTGTGCAGCAGGCCGTCCGACCAGCGGGTCGGGTCGGTCGGCCCCAGGTACGGGGAGTGCTCCCGGGCGATGTGCAGTTCGCCGCCGGCCAGGGACAGCCGCATCCCGTGGACGGGCGCCACCGCGGGGTGGTGGCGGCCGCTCAGGTCGGTGGCGATCACGCCGGTCTCGGTCATCCCGTACATGGTGCCCAGCGGCACCCCGTAGCGGGCGCGGAACGCGGCGGGCAGTTGCGGGCGGACGAGTTCGCCGGCCACCACCATCCGCCGCAGCTGCGGCAGTTCGGGCGGCGCGGCGACCGCGGCCAGCAGTTCGGCGTGGAACGGCACCCCGATCACGGTGGTCGGTGCGCCGCCCTCGGCGATCGCGGCCAGGATGCCGGTCGGGGTCGTCCGCTGCGGCACCACCAGCTCCACGCCCGCGTGCAGGGCGTGCAGCAGCCCGCCGACCAGACCGAGCACGTGCACCGTCGAGGACAGCAGCACGGTGCGCTCGCCGCGGGTCGGGAACTCCGGCAGCCGTGCGTAGCAGTCGAGTTCGCGCAGCAGGTCGGCGGCCGTCCGGGCGATCACCTTGGACGGGCCGGTCGAGCCCGAGCTGAGCTGTACCAGGGCGTGCTCGGCCGGGGCCTCGTCGGCGTCCGGCAGCGGCGTGAACCGCGGTCGGCCGTCGGCGAGTTCGACCAGCACCCCGGGGTGCAGCCGGTCCACCGCGCGGTCCACCTCGGCGGCGGTCAGCCGGTGGTCCAGCAGGACCGCCCGGGCGCCGGAGCGCCAGACGGCCAGCAGGGCCGCGACGAACTCCGCCGACGGCGGCATCCGCAGTGCCGCCGTCCCGTGTTCGCCGAGTCCGGCGGCGGCCAACTGCCGCTGCCGTTCGGCCACCAGGGCCCGCAGGGTGCCCCTGTTCACCGGAGCGCCGAAGCGCAGGCACGGTTCGCCGTCCGGTCCGGCGAGTAACTGCTCGTCCACCCAGTCCGCGGCAACCGTGCCGCCGCGTACCGGGGTTGGGGTAAGCGTCAACGCAACTCCACGCGCTCGTGTGGGAAGCAAGGTTCGGAAGTTGTGATGCTTCAGTGTGGAACCCCCGTCGGTGCCGACCTTTGCACGGGAGCGCATCAAGGGTCAAGGTCTATACCAGTGGCTGGTCGCCCCCTACGCTGTCCCTCGTTTTCGCACGAGTTGACGGATCATCAGGAGGTTCGGACGCGATGGTTCCGCTCACCCTGGCGGAGCACGGCGCGCTGGCCAAGGCCCGACTGCCCGCTGTGATCTGGGACTTCTTCGACGGCGCGGCCGGATCCGAGTGGACCGCCCGGGCCAACCGGGACGCCTGGCAGCGGCACCTGCTGCGCCCGCGCGTCCTGGTGGACGTCTCGGCCCCCGACTGCCGCACCGAGCTGTTCGGCGACCGGCTGGCCGCCCCGTACGGCGTCGCCCCGATGGCCTACCACGGGCTCGCCCACCCCGACGCCGAGTGCGCCACCGCCCGGGCCGCCGCCGCGGCCGGGGCGCTGCTGGTCGCCAGCATCTTCGCCGGGCGCACCCTGGAGCAGATCGCCGAGGCGGCGCCCGACGGGACGCGCTGGCTCCAGCTGTACTGGCTGCGCGACCGCGAGGCGCTGGCCGCACTGGTCGCGCGGGCCGAGGCGGCCGGCTACCGGGCGCTGGTGCTCACCGTCGACGCGCCCAAGGTCGGCCGCCGGCTGCGCGACCTGCGCAACGCCTTCGCGCTGCCGCCCGGCATGACCGCCGCCAACCTGGCGGCCCGGCTCACCAGCGGCGCCGGGCGGGCCGAAGCGGGCCGCTCCGGCATCGAGGAGCACTCCCGGCAGCAGTTCGACCCGACGGTCACCTGGGCCGACCTGGCCTGGCTGCGGCGGCGCACCACGCTGCCGCTGCTGCTCAAGGGCGTGCTCACCGCCGAGGACGCCCGGCTCGCCGTCGAGCACGGCGTGGACGGCCTGGTGGTCTCCAACCACGGCGGCCGCCAGCTCGACGGCACCCCGCCCGCGCCGGACGCCCTGGCCGAGGTGGTCGCCGCCGTCCCGGCCGACCTCCCGGTGCTGGTCGACGGCGGCCTGCGGCACGGCGCCGACCTCGCCAGGGCGCTGGCCCTCGGCGCCCGCGCCGCCCTGATCGGGCGGCCCGTGCTGTGGGGCCTGGCGCACGGCGGCGCGGACGGCGCCCGGGCGGTGCTCGACCTGCTGCGCGAGGAGCTGCTCGACACCATGGTGCTGGCCGGCCGGCCCACCCTCGCGGACCTCGACCGCGGCGCCCTCGCGCCCCGGCCGGGGGCCGCCCCCACGCATCGCTGAGTGGCCGTCGCTCTCCTTATATATAGGGGCCCATGACGGACCACCGACAAACAGAACGGAACGACGCGCATGACGACCACCGAACCCCCCACCGAACCCCCCGTCGAGAGCCCCACCGAACCCCTCGTCGAGAGCCCTGCCGAGAGTCCCGCCGCGGAGCTGTTCGCGGACTGGGACTGGGAGGACCCCGAGGGCCTCGAAGCCCGCACCGACGCGTTCACCGACGACCTCGCCCGGTGCACCTCGATCGAGCTGGTCCGCCCCGAAGTGCCGCACACCCACCAGGACTTCCGCGAACTCGGCGTCACGGGCATCGAGTTCGCCGCGTTCCGCACCCGCCACCCGCAGGGCCTCGGCACCGACCTGGTCGGCCTGCACACCGACGCCGACCCGGACGCCCGCCCGGATGCCCACCCGGACGCCCGCCCGGACGCCGACGGTGTCGTCACCGCCACCCGCCCCGGCCCGGTCTACCGGATCGACGGCAGCAGCCTGTACACCCGCCTCGACATCGCCCGGCCGCTCCCGTTCGCCGACCACAGCGTCGACTGGGTGTACGCCGAGCACCTGATCGAGCACGTCCCGCTCGGCACCGCCGTGACCTGGCTGGCCGAGGTGCGCCGCGTCCTGCGCCCCGGTGGCCTGCTCCGGATCACCACCCCGGACCTGGCCGCGTACGTCACCGGCTACCTCGACGACCGGGAGCAGTTCTTCCGCCGCCACCGCCGCCGCCTGCGCACCATGCGGGTCGGGCCGCCGATGCCGGAGCGCCGGGCCTTCATGCTGAACCAGATCTTCTACCATTTCGGCCACCGCTGGATCTACGACGAGGCCGAACTGCGGTACGTTCTGGACCGCGCCGGTTACGGCGCATTCACCGTCGTACGACGGGAGTTCCAGACCGGCGCCCGACCGGACGTCGCCGCCCTCGACACCGCCTTCCGCAAGGACGAGTCGATCTACCTGGAGGCCGTCGCCCCCGACGCCGCCCCCGGAGGACCGCACTGATGCCGCTGCACCCCCAGGCCGAGGCGATGCGGGCCCGCCGCGCCGCCGCCGGCACCCCGCCGCTGTACACCCGCAGCCTCGCCGAGGCCCGCGCCGCCGACCTCGCCGACCTGCGGGCCGCCACCGGAACGGGCGAAGGAGTCCACCACGTCGGGGAGTTCACCGTCGACGGCCCCGGCGGCCCGCTCGCCCTGCGCCACTACCGGCCCGCCCCCCGCCCGGCGGACGCCGCCCCCGGCCCCGCCCTGCTCTACCTGTACGGCGGCGGCTGGGCGCTCGGCTCCCTCGACACCGGCGACCCGGTCTGCCGTGCCCTGGCCAATGCCACCGGCGCCGACGTGCTCGCCGTCGGCTACCGGCACGCCCCCGAGCACCGCTTCCCCGCCGCCGTCCACGACTGCTGGGCCGCTCTCGACTGGATCGCCCGCCACGCACCCGAGTTGGGCCTCGACCCGGCCCGGATCGCGGTCGGCGGCGACAGCGCCGGCGGCAACCTGGCCGCCGCGCTCACCCTGCTGGCCCGCGAGCGCGGCGGCCCCGCGATCCTGCACCAGCTGCTGGTCTACCCCAACACCGACCACCGCGTCCCGCCCCCCGGGACGGACGACGACCCGGCGCTGTTCAACCGGCACTCGGTCGCCTGGTACTGGGACCACTACCTGGCCGACCCGGCCGACGGCGCGAACCCGCTGGCCTCCCCGCTGCGCGCCCCCTCGCTGGCCGGCCTGCCGCCCGCCACCGTGCTCACCGCCGCCTACCGGGCCGCGGAGCAGCAGCGGTGACCCGGGTGCTGCACCTCGCCGACCTGCACGGCTCGCTGGCCGACCCGCTGCTGGACGCGATGACCTTCCTCAACGAGGTCACCGGCCGCTACCCCGAGGCGGTCTCCTTCGCCCCCGGCCGCCCGCACGAGGAGTTCTTCGACCCGGCCGACATCCCGAAACACCTGGACACCTACCTGCGCCACCTGCGCGAGGAACGCGGCCTGACGGAGAGCCAGGTCCGCCAGGAGGTGTTCCAGTACGGGCGCACCAAGGGCCTGATCGCCCCGCTGATCGCCCGCGCCCTGGCCGCCGACGAGGGCATCGACGCCGACCCCGAGGCGCTGGTGGTCACCGTCGGCGCCCAGGAGGGCATGCTGCTGGTGCTGCGCGCCCTGTGCGCCGGGCCGGACGACGTGCTGCTGGTCTCCGCGCCCTGCTACGTCGGCGTCACCGGCGCCGCCCGGCTGCTCGACCTCACCGTGCACCCCGTCCCGGAGGCCGGACGCGACAGCGGACTCGACCCCGAGGCGCTGGCCGCGGCCGTCCGCGACCTGCGCGCCGCCGGGAAACGCCCCCGGGCCTGCTACGTCGTCCCCGACTTCGCCAACCCCAGCGGCGCCAGCCTGGACGAGCCGGCCCGCCGCCGGCTGCTGGCGGTGGCCGAGGAGACCGGCGTCCTGCTGATCGAGGACAACCCGTACGGCTTCTTCGGCCGCACCGCCGACCCCCGCCCCACCCTCAAGGCCCTGGACGGCGACCGCGGCAACGTGGTCTACCTCGGCTCCTTCGCCAAGACCTGCTTCCCCGGCGCCCGGGTCGGCTACGTGGTCGCCGACCAGCGGGTGGCCGCCCCGGACGGCCGCGAGGGCCTGCTCGCCGACGAGCTCGCCAAGCTCAAGAGCATGACCACCGTCAACACCTCGGCGCTCAGCCAGGCCGTCATCGGCGGCATGCTGCTGGACGGCGGACTGCGCCTGCGGGACGCCAACGAGCCCGCCCGGCGCTTCTACGCCCGCAACATGGACACCCTGCTGGCCGAGCTGGAGACCGCCTTCCGGGACGTCCCCGGCGTCTCCTGGAACCACCCCGACGGCGGCTTCTTCGCCGTCGTCACGGTGCCGTTCCGGGCCGACGCCCGGGCCCTCGACGCGTGCGCCCGCAAGCACGGCGTGCTGTGGACGCCGATGGACGGCTTCCACCCCGGGGGCGGTGGAGAGTACCAACTGCGGCTCTCCTGCTCCTACCTGACGCCGAATCAGATCGCGGACGGGGTGCGGCGGTTGGCCGCCTTCGTCAAGGAGCAGCTCCCGGCGGGCTGACCCGGACAGCACCGAGCGGGGCCCGGCACGCCTGCCGCCGGGCCCCGCTCGGCCGTGCCTGCCGTCAGCGGATCCGCTGGGCGAACAGCCGCGCCGACCAGGCCACCGCGACGGCCATCAGCAGCGCCGTCAGCAGCAGGCCGCGCCACACCTCGGGGGCGTCCAGGTGCCCGGCGAACAGGGCGCGCATGCCCTCCACCGCCCAGTAGCAGGGGTTCCAGGACGCGGCGGTGCGCAGCCAGACCGGGGCCAGCGCGATCGGCAGCAGGGTGCCGGAGAGCAGCGCCAGCGGCTGCGCGATGGTGTTGACCACCGGGCCCAGCGCCGCGTCGGTGGGCACCAGCAGGGCCAGCCCGTAGGAGACCGAGGACGCCATCAGGGCCATCAGCGCCAGCATCGCCAGCGCCAGCAGCAGGTCGGCCAGGCCCACGGTCAGGCCGAACGGGATCGCCAGCACGGCGATCAGCACCGACTGGATCAGCAGCGCGGTGGTCTCCCGCAGCGCCCGGCCCAGCAGCAGGGCGACCCGGCTGACCGGCGTCACCCGGGACCGCTCGATGACGCCCGCGTGCAGCTCGCCGAGCAGGGTGAAACCGGTGAACAGGCCGCCCATCAGCGCCAGCGCGGACAGCAGCCCGGGCACGTAGATCCGGTAGGCGTCGGCGGTGCCGTGCGCGCCGGACGCGGCCAGCGCGGAGGTCAGCAGCGGGGCGAACAGCAGCAGGTAGCACAGGGGTTGGAGCAGACCGACGGCGATCCACACGGGGGAGCGGGCCATCAGGAGGAGTTGGCGCTGGTAGACCAGCCAGGTGTCGCGGGCGAGCTTCACGGGGACCTCGGGGGCTTCGGTGGCTTCGGGGGCTTCGGTGCCGGACGGGGGACGGGGGTCAGCTGCTGTGGACCAGCGCGCGGCCGGTCAGGGCCAGGAACACGTCGTCCAGGCTGGGGCGCTGCAACTGGACGTGCTCCGGCTCCAGGCCGGCCGCGGCCAGGGTGCGCAGCAGCTGCGGGATCGCGGTGGCCGCGGAGTCCACGTGCAGGCGCAGCCCGTCCCCGTCCGGCAGTGCCTCCAGGCGCTGCACGCAGGGGAGTTCGGCCAGCTCGCGCTCGGCGCGGTCGGTGGCCCCGGCGTCGGGCAGGCCGATGGTGACGGAGTCGCCGGAGATCTTCCGCTTGAGCTCCTCGGGGGTGCCCTCGGTGACGATGCCGCCGTTGTCGACGATGCCGATCCGGTCGCACAGGGCGTCGGCCTCGTCCAGGTAGTGGGTGGTCAGCAGCACCGTCATGCCCTGCTCGCGCAGGCGGCGGACCTCGGCCCACACCTGGGCGCGGCTGCGCGGGTCGAGCCCGACGGTCGGCTCGTCCAGGAACAGCACGCCGGGCCGGTGGACGACGCCGAGCGCCAGGTCGAGGCGGCGGCGCTGGCCGCCCGAGTACGTCTTGCAGACCCGGTCGCCGAACTCGGTCAGGTCGAAGGCGGCCAGGCCCTGTTCGGCGCGCTGCACGGCCTCGGCCTTGCGGACGCCGTACATCCGGGCCTGCAGGACGAGTTCCTCGCGGGCGGTGGCCTGGTCGGTGGTGCCGCCGCCCTGGGCGACGTAGCCGATCCGGCGGCGGACCTCGCCGGGCTCGGCGCGCAGGTCGGCGCCGGCCACGGTGGCCGCGCCGCCGTCGGGGACGAGCAGGGTGGCGAGCATGCGCAGCGTGGTGGTCTTGCCTGCGCCGTTCGGGCCGAGGAGGCCGTAGATCTCGCCCTCCGCGACGTTCAGGTCGATGCCGCGCACCGCGTCGACGGCGGCGGCGCCGCGGCGGGGCTGGAAGGACTTGCGCAGCCCCTTGGTCACGATCAACCCGGACTCCTGTGGTCGGTGGGTGCGAATGGGTGTGCACGCGTGCGGTCGGGTGCGGTCGGGTGTGCACGCGTGCGGTCGGGTGCGGTCGGGTGCTCGGGAGAGCTTCGGGGGAGGGGAGGGGCGGGGGACGCCGGAGCAGACCCTAGGGCCCGACCCGGCCCGCCGACAATGGTCTGGACCATCAGGCGGGACCGGTCCGGTGCGGTGCGCGCGCGAACCGCTCCAGCCGCTCGGCGGCCGCCACCGCCCCGCCCCCGGCCCGCAGTTGACGGCCCAGCAGCGCGGCCGCGTCCCGGTACCCGGGCCGGTCGAGGACGGCGCGCAGCGCCGCACGCAGCTGGTCGGAGGTGGCGGTGGCGAAGTCGACCCGGACGGCCGCACCCAGTGCGGCCAGCCGTCCGGCGGTCACCGGCTGGTCGTGCCGGATCGGGGCGAGGACCAACGGCCTGCCGTGGACGAGGGACTCGCCCACGGTGTTCATCCCGCCGTGGCACAGTACGGCGTCCACCGCCCCGCGCTCAAGCAGTTCCAGCACCGGAACGCGCGCGCACCCGATCGCGCCCGGCGGCAGCGCGGCCTCCCCGGGGGCGGCCACCACCGCCTGCACGTCCGGGAGTTCGGCCAGCGCGGCCGCCACCCGGTCCAGGAAACCGCCCGCCACCTCGGCGGACAGCGTCCCCATGGTGACCAGCACCCGGCGCCGCGCCGGGTCCAACCGCTCCCACGGGAACGGCGGTTCGGGCCGCTCCGCGAGCAGCGGACCGACCAGCGCGTACGTTGCCGGGACGGCCGCGGCGTCCAGGCCGAGCAGGGCGGCGCTGCCGGTGGCCACCACCAGGCCGGGGGAGAAGCGCGGATCGGTGTACTGCCCGGCGGGCAGCCCGGCCCGCTCCCACAGGCCGCGCAGCACCCCGTCCCGCCAACCGGCCAGCCCGCCGCCGCCGTTGTCGCCACCGCTGCCGTCCAACGGGTCGCCGATCTCCAGCGAGGACGGGGCGAAGCTCGCCCACGGCACGCCCGCGCCGTGCGCGGCCAGCGCGCCCGCCGGGCTGTGCTGGTCGACCAGCACCACGTCCGGCCGCCACTGCGCGACGGCCCGCCGCACCGTGCCCAGGGTGAACCGGGTGTGCGGCACCACGAAGCCCTCCCAGAGCGAGCGCACCGCCGCCGCCCCGCCCACCGCCTGCTCGCGGAACAGCCGGGCGCCGGTCGGATGCACCACCGCGTCCGGCCCGAGCACCGGCCGCAGCGCCGGCTCCGGCCCCACCCAGGACACCTCGTGCCCGCGCGCGGCCCAGGCCAGGGCCAGCGCCCGGGCCGGCAGCAGGTGCCCGGCCAGCGGGGGCACCACGATCAGCAGGCGCAGCGGAACGGCGGGAGCGGACATCGGCGGTTCTCCTCGGAGGCGGAAACGGAAACGGAGCCGGTGTGCGCGCACGGTGCACGCGCACCGGGCGAGACGGGTCGTGAGCGCGCGGACAGGGCGCGACGGGTCGTCAACCGGCCCCGGGCGGGCCGGAATCGGCGGAGGTTCGGGCGGCACCAGCGGAAATCCCGCACGAGTCGTGTGCAAACGAGGGAGGAGTGGTACAGACCACAGGGGGATCCCGGGAAGGAAGCGTCGGCGATCTCTTGTGCGGGCCGGTGAGGCGACGGAATACTAGCCCGCGTGACCGCTCTGGAGGCAGTCGCCGTCCACCTGCCGCCCGTCGCCGAACCGATCGAACTGGTCGGGGAGCGCCTGGGACTGACAGGACGTCAGATCAGCTTGTTCCGCCGGTTCCACGGCCTGGACCAGGTCAGGGTGGACCCCGACGGAGACCTGACCGACCTGCTCACCGCCGCAGCGAAGGCCCTGGCCCCGCTGCGCGGCAACGAACACCGCGTGAAGTACGTGCTGCACGCGCGCAGCCTGCCGATCGCGGCACCCTACCCGCACAACCCGCTGCACGACGCGCTCGGCCGTCTGGGGCTGACGCACGCCCGTGCCCTCACCATCACCCACCACGCCTGCGCCGGCTCGCTGCTGGCCCTGGACGTGGCCGGCCGGCTGCTGGCGGCAGACCCGGACCCCGCGGCGACGGCGCTGATCCTGGCGGGCGAGAAGACCTTCACCCGGGACGCCCGCATCGTCCCGGACACCGCCCTGTTCGGCGAAGGGGCGGCGGCCTGCCTGGTGCGGGCCGGAGGCGAACGCGACCGCGTGCTGTCCTACGCGGTCGACCAGCACGGCGAGTTCGACGGGCGGCTCGCCGAGGACCCGGAGCTGATGCTGGAGTACCAGCGCAGCTACCCGGAACTGATGACGGCCGTGATGGAAGCCGCACTGGAGGAGGCCGGCGAGAGCTGGGACTCGATCCGGCTGCTGCTGCCGCACAACGTCAACCAGATCTCCTGGAAACGGATCTGCCGCCGGACCGGGTACCCGCCCGAACGCGTGGTGCTGGACAACGTCCCGGCGGTGGGGCACAGCTTCGCCGCCGACATCCTGCTCAACCACCACACCGCCACCACCCGCGGCCTGCTCCGCCGCGGCGACCGCTACCTGGTCGCCGCGTCCGGGATCGGCGCGACCTTCGCCGCCATGGTGCTCCAGCACTGACCCGTCCCGCCCTCCGCACACCGGGGGCGGCCGGACGTCCGCCGGGGCCCGGCTGCACCGCGCGCCGACGCTGCCGCGCGCCCACGCCACCCAGTCCACCCGCCCGCACCCGGCCACGCCGCCGGAGTGCCGGCCAGATCAGGGGATCGCCATGACCGACTCCGCCACCGACCTCGCCCTGCCCGAAAACACCGCCACCGGCGCGGTAGCCCTCGCCGACAGCCCGGACGCCCCGGACGCCCCGGACGCCCCGGACGCCACCGGCACCGCCGCCGACGTGGACCCCGAGCTGCGCGGCCGCGCCCTCGACGGGATCCTGCAGCTGCTGCCCCGGGTGCTCAAGCGCGACCTGCCCGAGATCGGCGAGAACGCCTGCCTGTTCGACGAGGTCGGCCTGACCTCCGCCGCCACCCTGGAACTCATCCTCGAACTCGAGGACCACCTCGACGTGCAGATCGACGTCGAGGGCATCGACCAGGACGACCTGCGCTCGGTCGGCACCCTGGCGGGCTTCGTCGCCGGACACGTCATCGCCGAGGACTGACGACCGTGCGCGTCCGCGGACCGCTCCCCGCCACCACCCTGTCGCGCGCCGCCTCCCCGCTGCGCCTGACCGCCGCCCACGCCCTCGACCTGCCCGGCCACTCCCCGCTCGCCGCCGACCCCGACCTGCGCACCTTCACCGCCGACCTGTCCCGCCCGTACGGCGTGCAGCTCGACGAGGACGCGCTGGCCGGGGCCCGCGGGCAGTCGTACGCCGCGCTGGCCGAACGCGCCATCGACGCCCTGACCGACCCGGCCCGCCCGGTCGACCTGCTGCTGCTGGTGTACGCCACGCCCGACGTCCGCCCCGGACAGGCCGTGGCCCTGCACCTCGCCGGGGTCTGCCCGGGCGCGCCGCTGTCCTTCGCGCTCTGCGACGAGGGCGCCGGCGCCGGGTTCAGCGCGCTGCGGATCGCCGACGCGTACGCCCGCACCGCCGGGGCCCGGCGCGCCCTGCTGATCGCCGTCGAACAGGCCGACCTGCACCACCGCCCGCACCGGCCCGCCCGGCTCCCCGACCGGCACTCCGCCGCCGCCCTGCTCTGGGAAGCGGACCCGGAGGCCGGAACGCCCGGCCGCGCGCTGCGGGAACTGCACAGCACACCGGACCTGACGGACCGTCAAGTCGACGTCGCACTCAGGGAGTTGTGCGCCGAACTGCCCGCCGACACGGTGCTGCTGCTCGGCCCCGGCCTGGCCGCCGCCACGCCGCCGCCCGGCCCGCGGACCCGCACCGCCCGCCCCGGCAACCCGTACACCGGCGGCTGGGCCGCCCTCGGCGCGGCCCTCGCCGACCCCGGACTGGCCGGCCGCCCCCTCGCGCTCGCCGACCACGAACCGGAGACCGGCCGTCTCGACCTCGCCCACTGGGCACCCGCGGAACCCGCCCCGTGACCGCCGCCCGGCCGGGCCCACAGCCGGTCCCACAGCCGGGCCCGCCGCCGTTCCCACGCCACCCCGCGCCCTCGCCCCCGCCGCTGCCGCCGACCACCGGCCCCGACCCTGACCGAGGCAGAGCCATGAGCACCCGCCACCCCGACGACGCCACCCCGCTGCCCACCGCCGCGCCCGGCGTCCAACTCCAGCCCGCCGCCTACGAGAAGCTGCTCGGCGCGCTGCGCGAGTCGATCGCCCGGCTGGCCGCCGACGAGCCCTTCGAACGGCTGGTCGTCCCGCCGGTGATCTCCCGCGCCACCATCGAACGGGCCGGCTTCGCCGCCTCCTTCCCGCACCTGCTCGGCACCGTGCACAGCTACACCGGCAGCGCCTCCGAATGGCGCGGCCTCGCCCCGCTGATCGCCGAGTCCGGCCCCTGGCACGCCAGGCAGGAGATCACCGACCTGGTCCTGCTGCCCGCCGCCTGCTACCCCGTCTACGCCACCCTGACCGGGCAGGACCTCGCCGCGCCCGTCCGCTACAGCGTCGAGGCGCAGTGCTTCCGGCAGGAGGCCACCGCCGAACCCGGCCGGCTGCGCAGCTTCAAGATGGCCGAACTCGTCACCGCCGGCACCCCCGCGCACTGCCAGGAGTGGCGCGAGCACTGGCTGCGGCGGGTCGCCGACTGGCTGGAGGGCCTCGGCCTGAAGCCCTCGGTCGAACTCGCCGACGACCCGTTCTTCGGTGGCGGCCGCAAGCTCTACCAAGCCGCCCAGCGCGCCCAGGAGTTGAAGTTCGAGCTGCGCGTCCCGGTGGCCGACGGCCTGCCCCAGGCGATCGCCTCCGCCAACATCCACAAGGACCACTTCGGCGAGGCCTTCGACTTCACCGCCGACGGCGCCACCGGCCACACCGCCTGCACCGCCTTCGGCCTCGACCGGATCGCCCTCGCCCTGCTGCACGCCCACGGCCCCCGCCCCGTCGACTGGCCCCCGCACATCGGCACCGCCCTGAACGGAGACTGACACCGTGTCAGCCGCACCAGCCGGGAACACCCCGGAGCACACCACCCTCACCCTGCACTACCGCTCCACCGCGCCCGAGGCCGAGGGCCCGCTCACCCTCGGCCAGGACAACATGATCCGCTGCCTGCGCCACGACGAACCCTCGCACATGAACAAGCAGGCCACCTGGAGCGTCCCGCCCGGCGCCGAACTCCCGGCCTGCCTCGATGCGTTGCGCACCCTCGCCGAGCGGCACGCCGCGCTGCGCACCGTCTTCCCCGGCCCCGCCGACCGCCACCCCGAGCGCCAACGCGTCCGTGCCGCAGGGGAGTTCACCGTCCAGGTGATCGCGCTCGCGGACGGCGAGGACCCGGCCGCCCGGGCCGAGGCGTACTGCTGGGACGGGCGGCGGCAGGCGTTCGACCTGGCCGCCGAGTTCCCGCTCCGGTTCGCCCTGCTCACCCGGGACGGCGCGCCCGTGCTGCTCGCCGTGGTCATCTGCCACGCCCAACTCGACGGTGTCGCCACCGGGTTGCTGTTCCAGGAGTGGCTGACCCTGGCCGCCGGCGGCACCCTGCCCCCGCCCACCGCGCCCACCCCCGTCGACGTCGCCGAACAGGAGCAGTCCGTCTCCGGGCAGCGCCGCACCAAGGCCGCCCTGCGGCACTGGGAGCACATCCTCGCCGACCGGCCCACCTCGGTGTTCGCCGACGACCGGATCGGCCCCAACGACACCCTGCTGCCCACCCTCGGCGTCCGCTCCACCGCCGGCGCCGCCGCCCTGGAACGCGCCGCCACCCGCACCGGCGCCTCCAACTCGGCCGTCCTGCTGGCCTGTTACGCCGTCCTCGCCGCCCACCGGGCGGCCCGCTCCACCGTGGTGATGGCCGCCCTCTCCGCCAACCGCCACCGCCCCGGCCTCGCCGACCACATCGGCACCCTCGCCCAGGACGCCCTGCTCGCCGTCGACACCGACTGCCCCGACCTGGACACCCTGATCGCCCGCACCCAGGCCCACGCCCTCTCCGGCTACTGGCACGCCACCTTCGACGCCGAACGGATCTGGCAGCTCATCGAGGACGTCGCCGTCCGCCGCGGCGCCCGGTTCGCCCGGCACGTCGTGGTCAACGACCTCAGCGCCACCGTCCCCGCCGAGATCGCCGCCGCCCGCCCGCTCCCGCCCACCGAACCCGACCTCGCCTGGTACCCCGCCGAACCCACCCCCACCCGGCTGATGCTCAACATCTGGCGCACCGCCGGCTGCCTCGAGTTCACCCTGCACACCCACCCCGACGTCCTCGACCGCGAAGAGACCGAACTCTTCGCCCACGCCCTGCTCCGCCTGCTCGACCTCGCCGGCACCCGCAACGTCACCCTCGGCCCCGACAGCGAGATCGCCCCCCTCAGCGGCCTGCCCACCGCCCGCCGCGACAAGGCCCGCTGGCAGCGGGTCGGCACCAACTGGATCGACCTGGACGCCGTCGCCGACCTGCTCCGCACCGCCCTCCCCACCGCCCGCGACATCGAAGTCACCTGGGAACACGACGAGTTGAGAGCCACCATCGACCCCGGCCCCACCCCCCTCACCCCCGCCCAGGCCCACACCGCCGTCATGACCGCCCTCCCCGGCCACGACACCGCCATGGCCCCCCAGCGCTACGTCCTCCCGCACGCCACCGGCACCGGCCGCGACTGAACGGGCCGGAGTCGTCCGGACGGAGCAGCCGGGTTCCGGTCCGGGCGCGTCGTGGCGTCGGGGGTGGGGCGGGGCGGTGAGGATGGGCAGCGATCCCCCTTCCTCTCATGCCGGAGTGCACCATGGAGCTGTTCCCGCCCCTGCCGCTGGAGTCGTGGCGGGACACCAAGGAGACACTGCACCGTTTCGCCCAGGTCGTCGGCAAGATCCGGCTGGCCGGCAGCACCCGCCGCAACCACTGGTGGAACGTCCCCTTCCACCTGACCGGACGCGGCATCACCACCCGCCCCACCGGCCCGACCCGCGGCGGCGACGCGTTCACCGTCGACTTCGACTTCACCGACCACCGCCTGTACGTGCGCACCCTCGACGGCGCCGAGGACTCCTTCCCGCTCACCGGCCGCTCCGTCGCCGACTTCTACCGCGACACCCTGCGCGCCCTGGTCCACCTCGACATCGACGTGCTCCCCGACCACCCCTACCCCTACGACCTGCCCGACGCGCACCGCCCGTTCGCCGACGACCACGAGCACCGCAGCTACGACCCGGCCGCCGTCACCACCTACTGGCACGTCCTCAGCCAGGTCGCCCTGCTGCTGGAGGAGTACGCCGCCGGGTACGCGGGCAAGACCAGCCCCGTCCACCACTTCTGGCACACCTTCGACCTCGCCGTCACCCGCTTCTCCGACCGCGAGGTCCCCCAGCCCGCCGCCGACCCGGTCACCCGCGAGGCGTACTCCCGCGAGGTCATCAGCGCCGGCTTCTGGTTCGGCGACGACAACGTCCCCGCCCCCGCCTTCTACTCCTACACCGCCCCCGAACCGGCCGGCCTCGACACCCGCCCGCTGCACCCCGCCGCCGCCCGCTGGATCCCGAACCGGGGCAGCCACCTCGCCCTGCTGACGTACGACGAGGTGCGCACCGCCACCGACCCGTGGGCCACCGCCCTGGAGTTCCTCGAATCCGCCTACCGGGCCGGCGCCGACCTGGCCGGCTGGGGACGCGACCGCGAGTGCCCCGGCGGCATCACCGACACCGAACTGCGCAGGCTCCCGGGCACGGAGACGGACACGGACACGGACGCGGAGGCAGGCGCGGACCGGGAGCGCTGACGGCAGGGCGGATCAGCGGATCAGTAGAAGTGCCGCAGCCGGGGCCACAGTCGTGACCACGGGGCGGCCGCCCCGGTGCAGAGCAGCACCGGCGCGTGCTGCTCCTCGTTGGCCACGCCCCGGCCGTTGTCCACCACGGCGACCTGCCGGCAGCCGGTGAAGGCCCGTTCGACCTGCGGGTACGGCTCCGGGTGGACCAGCAGAACGGGGCCGGTCGCGGAGTCCGGCGGCGGGCCCCAGTCGTAGAAGGACATGTGGCCCGAGTACGTGGCGGGCAGGCCGTAGCGGTCGCCGTAGTGCACCAGCGCCCCCGCCTCGCCGTAGTCGGTGGCGAACACCACCGCCCGCCCGCGCTGCTCCGGAGGGACCTGCGCCCACCCCGCGCCGACCGCCGCCACCAGCTCGGGCCAGCCCACCTGTTCGGCCGACTCCGGATAGATCCAGGAGACGGCCGCCAACCGGCCGGCGGGCAGCACCGGCAGCGTGATCAGCGAGTTGACCAGCGCCGCGACCAGCAGCAGCCCCACCAGCCGGACCCGACCGCGCCGCGTCCCGCCACCGTCCCCACCACTGCCAGTGCCCGCGGACGCCCACCAGCGCTCCGCGACGGGCCCGCACCCGGCCGCCAGCACCAGCAGCAGCGGCGGCAGCGCGTAGTACGGCTTGCCGCCGAGCAGCAGCACCAGCCCGCACAGCACCAGGTACGCATACCCCAACGGCCGGGCCCAGCGCACCCGTTCGTCCTCGCGCAGGCGGCGGAACCCGGCCAGCCAGATCGGGATCAGCACGGGGGAGAGGTAGACCAGCTGCATCGGGACGAAGGTCAGCCGGTTGGTCAGGCCGTCCTGGTCGCTGATGCCCGAGGCGACGGTGAGCTGCGGCCAGCCGTGCACCGCCTCCCAGTACAGGTTGGGTGCTGCCACCAGCAGCGCCAGCAGCGCCCCGGCCGGCAGCCACCGGCCGCGCAGCACCGCCCGCGGCCCGGGCCCGCCGTCGCCCGGGCCCGGCCCGGCGAGGGCGATCGCGGGCAGCAGTGCGACGGCCAGCAGCAGCACCAGGTCCTTGTTCAGCAGCGCGACCCCGGTCACCGCGCCGATCACCGGCCACCAGCGCCGGTCGCCGGTGCGCAGCAGGCGCAGCACCAGCACGCCGAGCACCGTCCAGACGAACAGGTCGAAGCTCGCCGTGCTCAGCATGTGCCCGAGCGCCAGCACCATCGCCGACACCGCCGCCCCGGCCGCCGCCAGCGCCTGCCCGGCCCGCCGTGCCCCCAACTCCCGTGCGGCGAAGGCGACCAGCGCCACCGTCGCCCCGCACAGCAGCACCGCGACCGCCCGCAGCCCGGCCGGACCGGTACCGAACACCGCCGTGGACAGCCGCGCCAACAGCGGTGTCAGCGGCGGCTGGTCGACGTACCCCCACGCCAAGTGCCGCCCCGCCGCCAGGAAGTACAGCTCGTCGCGGTGGAACCCGTACCGCCCCGCCAGGGCGGCCTCCACCGCCACCACCGCGGCCGCGATCCCCAGCACCGGCCCGACCGCGAAGCGCGGCAGGCCGGCCGCCGGGCCCCCGGCACGTACGACGCCGCCACCGGCGGGCGCGTTCCCCCGAATGCCCATGGCGCGAGTGTGGCAGAGCCCGCCCGCCCCGCCCATCGGGGAGAACCCTGATGCCCCGTCAGGGTCGCTCCGGGACAAGGGGGGCGTCAGGTCCAGGCGGGGAGGCTGCCCTCCTGGTAGCGGGCGCCGAAGCCGCCGGTGGGGAGGACGGCGTCGACGGCGGCGAGGTCGTCGGCGTCGAGGGTGAGCCAGGCGGCCCGGGCGTTCTCGGACATCCGGGTGGCGCTGCGGGTGCCGGGGATCGGGACGATGTGCTCGCCGCGGGCGAGCAGCCAGGCCAGGGCGAGCTGGGGGAGGGTGGCGCCCTTCTCGGTGGCGAGTTCGCGCAGGCGGGCCACCGCGGCCAGGTTCTGCTCGTAGGCGCCGGGCTGCCAGCGCGGGTCGTGGTTGCGCATGTCGCTCGGGTCGTACTGGCCGGCCGGTTTGGTGGCGCCGGTGAGGAAGCCGCGGCCGAGCGGCGAGTACGCGACGAAGCCGATGCCCAGCTCGTCCAGGGTCGGGAAGAGCTGCTCGGCGTCCCGTTCGAACAGCGAGTACTCGGTCTGCAGGACCGACACCGGCTGGACGGCGTGCGCGCGCCGGACCGTCTCCGGGCCCGCCTCGCTCAGCCCGAAGTGGCCGACCTTGCCTGCCTCGATCAGCTCCTTGACGGTGCCGGCCACCTCCTCGATCGGGACGGCCGGGTCCACCCGGTGCTGGTAGAACACGTCCAGCCGGTCGGTGCCCAGGGCGCGCAGGCTGTTCTCGGCGACCTTGCGGATGTTCTCCGGGCGGCTGTCGAAGCCGAAGCCCCGCTCGGTGCGGGCGAAGCCGAACTTGGTGGCCAGCACCACCTCGTCGCGGAAGCCCCGCACCGCCCGGCCCACCAGCTCCTCGTTCGAACCGGTGCCCCAGTTGTACAGCTCCGCGGTGTCGAAGAAGGTCACGCCCAGCTCGTACGCCCGCCGCAGCGCCGCGACACCGGCCCGCTCGTCGCCCGGCCCGTACGCCATGGTCAGGCCCATCGCGCCGTAGCCGATCGCGGAGACGGTCAGGCCCCGGCTGCCGAGTGTCCGTTGCTGCATGAGAAGCCTCCAGTGCGCAGGATCCAGAACCGAACGGTTCGGTTCGGCCCGGTTCGCAGCCTACGCCCGGCCCGGGCCCCCGCCAAACCGGACGGTTCGGTCCTGGCCGATGGCGGGCTCCTACCGGTGGCGGATTCCTACCGGTGGCGGGCTCCTACCGGTGGCGGATTCCTACCGGTGGCGGGCTCCTACCGGTG
Organism: Kitasatospora sp. NRRL B-11411; assembly: GCF_000721345.1. NCBI lineage: Bacteria > Bacillati > Actinomycetota > Actinomycetes > Kitasatosporales > Streptomycetaceae > Kitasatospora > Kitasatospora sp. NRRL B-11411. Next base: position 46,913 of record NZ_JOGH01000101.1, read on the forward strand.
GACGTCCTGGCGCCGGAACAGCAGCGAGACCGCGCCCAGCCCGAAACCGGCCGCGATCGACACCAGCCCCAGCACCAGCGTCACCCCGACCGGCCGCCGCCCCGCAGCGTCCAGCTCCCCGGCCCCCGCGCCCTCGCCCTCGCCCTCGCCCGGACCCGCTGGCGCGGAGAGCGCGGCCGGCGAACCGGCCGGAACGGGCGGGTCCGAGCCGGCGGCGGGCGACGGCGTCCCCGTCCCCTCGTCGGCACCGGCCGACGACCCCGCCGGGGACGGCAGCGCCGCCACCACCGGATCGGGCGACACCGGGGCGGACGCCGAAGCGCTCGAGGTCGCGGACCTGGACGCGGACGCGGAACCGGACGGGGAGGGCGAGGGCGACGGGGAAGGAGAAGGGGAAGGCGACGGACCGGCGTAGCGGAACACCGCCTGCGGCTGGCTGCGCCCCTCCAGCAGGCCCACGTCGCGCCCCGCGGCGTCGACCAGCCGGTAGCCGGCCACCCCGTTCGTCCCCACCGCGTACCGGCCGCCGGGCAGCGCGGCGTCCAGCCCGATCCGGGCCTGGAAGGTCAGCGTCCCGCGCGGCTCGACGGCGAACGGCCGGGCCGGCGCCAGGCCCCACCCCGTCCCGCTGTGCGTGTCGGAGGGCCGCCAGTCACCGGTGGCCGGGTCCTGCCACTCGACCGAGACGCCGTCCTGCGGCCCGGACGGGTCGTCCAGGTCGGACACCCGCAGGAACAGCGAGTCCACCAGCAGCCGGTAGTGCGACGTCGAAGCGACCGTGACGACCGCCGTGAACCCGCCCCCGCCCGCCACCCGCGACGGGACCCCGGAGATCCCGGTCACCAGGTACCCGTTCCCGGGCCCGGCCCCCTGGCCGCCACCCGGGTCGGCCGAGGCCGACCCGACGGCGGACAGCGCCGGGAACAACACCGCGACGGCCAACAGCACCACCGCACGGACGACGCGCCGCGCCATGAGAACCCCCGAGTCGAAAGGCCCGGCCCGCCATCCCGGTCCCGCCGGTCCCGCACCCACCCGCAGCGTATCCACCCCGGCGGCAACGAAGCCACCATGCCGGGGTCAACTGCCGGAGAACAACCCCCGCCCCCCGCAAGCCCGTTCGCATCGCGCCCCGGTCGGCCCCGCCCCCGCCACGGCGTCCCCGTAGCCCGGTCCCCGTGCACCGGCCCCGTAGCCTGGACCCCGTGCACCGGCCCCGTAGACCTGATCGGCGGCCGCCCCCGCGGGGGCGGGGCGGGGGCGCGGGGGCGCCGCGGGGCGGGGTCGTGGTGGCGGGGGGCGGGGGGGGGACTTCGAGGCGCTGATGGACGCCGCGGCCGCCGCGCTGACCGCCCGGGGCGCCCGCGTGGTGGCCCGGGCGGTGCAGCGGCGGGGCGTCTCGGCGGGCGGGGCGCGCAAGATGGGGCTGCCGCACTCGGAGCGGACCCTGCTGAGCGGCGGCAAGGCCCGCGAGGTGGCCCGGCTCTGCGAGCGGACGGCCGCCGCGGCCGCCGTCTTCGTCCCCGACCTGACCGCCCGCCAGCGCCACGCCCTGACCGCCCTGCTGGGCCGCCCCGCCCTGGGCCTGCCCGAGGCGCTTAGGGTGGGGGCCGTGGCCGACACCCCGATGACGCAGCAGCCCCTGCCCGACGAGCCCGACGAGCCCGGCGAACCGGAGGGGCTGGACGAGCCGGAGGGACTGGACCGGCTGGTGACCGAGGCGCGGCGGGACGGGGGCGCCGGGATCGACCTGCTGCCGACGGTGGAACTGGCCCGGCTGATGAACGCCGAGGACCGGACGGTACCGGAGGCGGTCGCGGAGGAACTGCCCGCGATCGCGGCGGCCGTGGACGCGATCGCCGAACGGATGCGGCGCGGCGGGCGGCTGGTGTACGCCGGGGCGGGGACGGCCGGGCGGCTGGGCGTGCTGGACGCGGGGGAGTGCCCGCCGACGTTCGGTACCGCGCCCGGGCAGGTGGTCGGGCTGATCGCGGGCGGCCCCGGCGCGGTCACCGCCGCCGTCGAGGGCGCCGAGGACGGCCGGGCCGCCGCCGTCGCCGACCTGGACGCGCTGGGCCTGGGCGCCGCCGACACCGTGGTCGGCGTCTCCGCCTCCGGCCGCACCCCGTACGCGCTGGCCGCCGTCGAGCACGCCCGGGCGCTCGGGGCGCTCACCGTCGCGCTGGCCGGCAACCGGGGCTCCGCGCTGGGGGCCGCCGCCGAGCACCGGATCGAGGTGGTCACCGGGCCCGAACTGCTGTCCGGCTCCACCCGGTTGAAGGCCGGGACGGCGCAGAAGCTGGTGCTCAACATGATCTCGACGATCACCATGGTCCGGCTCGGCAAGACCTACGGGGACCTGATGGTCGACCTCCGGGCGAGCAACGACAAGCTGCGGGCCCGGGCCCGCCGGATCGTCGCCCTCGCCACCGAGGCCGAACCCGCCGCCGTGGACGCCGCGTTGGCCGCCACCGGCGGACGGGTCAAGGACGCGATCCTGCTGCTGCTCGCGGACGTGGACGCGCCCCGCGCGGCCGACCTGCTGGCCCGCCACGACGGACGGCTGCGCGACGCCCTCACCAACTCCCGTACCGCCGAAGGGAACTGACGGGCCGTCAGAACTCCTGCTCGGCCCAGATGGTCTTGCCGCGCGGAGTGTGCCGGGTGCCCCAGTTGCGGCAGAGCTGGGCGACCAGCAGCAGGCCGCGGCCGCCCTCGTCGTCGTTGTGGGCCCGGCGCAGGTGCGGGGCGGTGCTGCTGCCGTCGGAGACCTCGCAGATCAGCAGCGAGCCGTCCCGGATCAGCCGCAGCCCGATCGGCGGCAGGCCGTAGCGGACGGCGTTGGTGATCAGCTCGCTGACCACCAACTCGGTGACGAAGGACGCCTCTTCGAGCCCCCACTCGGTGAGCTTCGCGGCCGCCAGCTTGCGGGCCCGGGCCACCTCGGACGGGTCGTGGCGCAGCGCCCAGTCGGCGACGTCCTGGGTGTGCAGGGACTGGGTGCGGGCCAGCAGCAGGGCCACGTCGTCGGACGGGGCGTCCGGGCCGAGGGTCGACGACAGCACCTGGTCGCACAGGTCCTCCAGGGAGCCGGCGGGCGCGGTGAGCGCCGAGCCGAGCCGGTCGAGGCCGAGCCCGGGGTCGCCGCGCAGCTCGGAGGCGCGCAGCAGCCCGTCGGTGTACAGGGCCAGCACGCTCCCCTCCGGGACCTCCAACTCGACGGCCTCGAACGGGAGTCCGCCGAGGCCGAGCGGCGGCCCGGCCGGGAGCTCGGGGAACAGCACGGTGCCGTCCGGGCCGACCAGGGCCGGGCCGGGGTGCCCGGCCCGGGCCAGCGAACAGGTCCGGGTGACCGGGTCGTACACCGCGTACAGGCAGGTCGCGCCGACGCTGCTGCCCGCCCAGGCGGTGCCGCCCTCGGGGAGCTCGTCCAGGTCGACCCGGAGCACCAGGTCGTCCAGGTGGGTGAGGAGTTCGTCCGGCGGCATGTCGATGTCGGCGAGGGTGCGCACCGCCGTCCGCAGCCGCCCCATCGCCGCCGAGGCGGGCACGCCGTGGCCGACCACGTCGCCCACCACCAGGGCCACCCGGGCGCCGGACAGCGGGATCACGTCGAACCAGTCGCCGCCGACACCCTCCCGGCCGCCCGCGGGCAGGTACCGGAAGGCGACCTCGACCGCGGCCTGCCGGGGCGTCCGGCTGGGCAGCAGCGAACGCTGCAACGCCAGCGCGGTGTCCCGCTGCTGGGTGTACTGGCGGGCGTTGTCGATGGACAGCGCGGCGCGCGCCGTCAACTCGGTGGCCAGCAGCAGGTCGTCCTCGTCGAACGGCTCCGGCGAACGGTGCCGCAGGAAGATCGCCACGCCCAGCGTCACCCCGCGCGCGGTCAACGGCACCAGCAGCGCCGAGTGGATGCCGAACTCCTCGGCCCGGCGCTCCCGTTCGGGCTCCTGGGCGATCCACGAACGGATCTCCGGATCCCGGTAGTCCGAACGCAGTGGGCGGCCCGCGGCCAGCACCCGGGCCATCGGCGAATCAGGGACGATCACGTCCCCGCGCCCCGCCGCGACCGCCGACTCCGGACAACCCGGCAGCACCGACCGCTGGGCGACCCGGTAGAACACCAGCCCCGCGCCCGACGGCGGACCGCCCCCGAACACCGAATCCAGCAGGTCGACCCCGACGAAATCGGCGAAGCCGCCGACCGCCACCTCCGCCAACTCCTGGGCGGTGCGCTCCACTTCCAGCGTCGAGCCGATCCGCAGGGCGGCCTCGCCGAGCAGCGCCAGCCGCCGCCGGGCCCGCTCCTCCACGGAACCCGGCGCCAACGCGGGCCCCACCGGCCCCGGCCCGGCCGCCCCGGCCGCCGCCGGACGCAGCGGCTGGGCGGACACCACCCAGGCCGGCTCGCCGCGCGCCGTCCGCACCGGCACCGCGCCCAACTCGACCGCCACCGGCTCCTCCTCGGACCGGCACAGCCGCAGCATCCCGGTGAACGGCTCGTGCCGAACCACCGCCCGCAGCAGGGCGACCGGCGCCTCGCCCGCCAACAGCTCGACCGCCGGCCGCCCCAGCACCCGGCCCGCCCCGAACCCCGTCAACCGCTCGGCCGCCACCGACCAGCCGGTCACCACCCCGCCGCCGTCGACCGTCGCGGTCGCCGCCCGGCCCGTCACCCGAGTCGCCATGTCCGTCCATCCCCTCTCGGAGCAGCAACCACCAGGCCGTCCTTCCCAGCATCGCCGCCCGACCCGACCACCCCAAACCGCCACGCCGGAAAACCCCACACCCCACGACAGCCGGCCCCGGAGCCCGTTGCAGCCGCGCGCGAGGCCGGTGCGGTCGGTGCAACTGCTGCAGCCGTTGCAGCCGCTCCGGAAAACAGTTGGGCCGACCGGTCCGTGCGGTGGAAGGATGCCCGCCCGGGACGGGAGAGGTGGGGCGGGCATGGGACTGGACTACGGCTACGAGGTCATCGTGCCCCCGCAGAACGTCGCCCGGGCACTGGCCCGGCTGGTCGAACTCGCACCCCGGGGCCGCAACGCGCCGCCGCTCCCGGTCACGCTGCCGGGCGGCGAGCGGCTGACCGTACCGTTCACCTCGCACTTCCGGAGCGAACCGGTCGACTGCTCCGCAGGCGGCACGCTCGACCTGGACACCTCGCTGATGATCGGCGTCGACGACGCGGTGCGCGAGTTCCACCTCCGCGACGACCGCGGGATCGACGAGCGGGGAAGGACGCGGGTCGGGTACGTCTACCTGACCGTCCGGTTCTCGCCCCGGGAATACCCGGGCTTCACGTCACTGGAGTTCACGGCGGCCACCTCGGACATGAGCCGGATGTTCGAGCGGTCCGCCAGCGTCAGGAAGGTGTTCACCGACCTCACCGCCGCCGCCGGCGGAGTGTGCTGCCTGCTCGACACCGAGACCGGCAGCTACGACATCTGCTGGCTCAACGGCGAGACGGTCAGCGGCGAGACCGTTCCGGGCAGCCGCTTCCCGGACTTCCGGGCCCTCGTCGCCGCCTGGCGCGAGCCGGCGGACCGGAACGGCAGCACCTGAGCCGCCGGGCCCGTCCGCCCTGTCCGGAAACCGGACGCCGAACCCTTGATCACCGTCGGCCCGGTGGCCAGAATGGGGCCGGAGCCCCGCCCGACCGGAGCCCCGTCCCACCGGCGACCCGGTCGACCGGTGGGTCGTGGACCTCGCCGATCCCCCCGCGCGGGCTCGTGGGCTCGCGGATCTCGGAGGACGCCATGAACCGACCGGCCGCCCCGGAGCAGGACTACGGCCGGGCCTGCCCGACCGGCACCGGCTTCGGGCTGCACCACGTGCAGCTCTCGATCCCGCCCGGCAGCGAGGAGGCGTGCCGGGCCTTCTACGTCGGGATCCTCGGCATGACCGAACTGGCCAAGCCGCCGGTGCTGGCCGCGCGCGGCGGCCTGTGGGTGCGCGCCGACGACCTGGAGATCCACCTGGGCGTGGAAGAGGACTTCCGGGCGGCCCGCAAGGCCCACCCGGGCATCCGGGTGGCGGACCTCGACGGCCTCGCCGCCCGGCTCACCGCCGCCGGTGTCGAAGTGACCTGGGACGGCGCCTTCCCCGGCCACCGCCGGTTCTACGCCTGCGACAACTCCGGCAACCGGCTGGAGTTCCTGCAGCCCGACGGCCCCGCACCGCGCTGGTGAACCCGCCGCCCGGCGGCCGGGGCGTCAGCCGCCGGTGACCGACCGGTGCAGGCCGGCGAAGGCGGCCTCGAGTTCAGCCGCGTCCACCGGGCCGGACTCCATCCGCAGCAGGCAGGTCCCGTCGTCGCCGTTCGGGGTGAGGACGGCGAGCAGGACCAGCCGGGACGGCCCGCGGCGTTCGATCGTGAGGTGGAGCGGGTTGTTGCGGCCCCCGGTCAGCCGGCCGTCGAACACCCGGGCGTGCGGCGCCCGCAGGCCGGCCAGGACCCGCGCGGTGAAGTCCCCGACCTCCGGGTCGTCCAGGGCGGTGGTGAAGTCGGCGCGCAGCGCGGACGCCCAGTCGGCCGTCACCCGCCACTCGCCGCCGCCGAGGTAGGTGAGCTCCACCCGGGCGTCCTCGGTGCCGATGCGGATGGCGCGGTCCCGCATGCCGTTCCTCCTCCGACCCCGGACGCTCCGGCACCCTGCCGGGCCCGTGGGGCCACACCCTAGCGGGCCGGTCCGACCTGACCGACCGGGCCGGTCCGGTCGGCCGGGGCCGGACGTGGCGGCTGGTTGCCGATCACCGGGAGCCGTACGGTACGGGCGGGGAGCCATTCGTTACCCGGGTGGAAACTTCTCCCCCGGCAGGGGTACCGGACGCCCGTGGCCTGGGGAAACATGGGGGCCGTCGGTACCGAGAGACAGAGGAGTCAGGCCATGGGCCCTGCCGAGAACGTTCAGCACCACGAGCGGCAGGACGGCGCGCTGCCCGGCGCGGCCGAGTCGGCGGCGAACTTCCGGGCCGCGCGCGAGGTGCTGTGGCGGTACGCGGAGGACTACGAGGCGGCGTACCGGGAGTTCGCCTGGCCGGAGCTCGGGGAGTTCAACTGGGCGCTGGACCACTTCGACCCGATGGCGCGCGGCAACGACCGGCCCGCGCTGTGGGTGGTCGAGCCGGACGGCACCGAGCGGGTGCACAGCTTCGACGAGCTGGCCCGGCGCTCCGACCGGGTCGCCAACCACCTGCGCGGGCTCGGCCTGGGCCGCGGCGACCGGGTGCTGGTGATGCTCGGCAACGTCAGCGAGCTGTGGGAGGTGATGCTTGGCGCGATCAAGCTGGGCGTGGTGCTGATCCCGGCGACCCTGCTGCTGTCCGCCGAGGACCTCGCCGACCGGCTGGAGCGCGGCGAGGTGCGCGCCGTGATCGCCGCCGCCGAGGTCGCCGACCGGTTCGCCGGACTGCCCGGCGCGCCGCTGCGGATCGCCGTCGGCGGCCCCGCCCCCGAGGGCTGGCAGGACTACGCGCAGGTCGACACCGCCGCCGAGGAGTTCACCCCCGAGGGCGTCACGCTCGCCGCCGACCCGCTGCTGCTGTACTTCACCTCCGGCACCACCTCCAAGCCCAAGCTGGTCGAGCACACCCACGCCTCGTACCCGGTCGGCCACCTGTCCACCATGTACTGGATCGGCCTGCGCCCCGGCGACGTGCACCTCAACATCTCCTCGCCGGGCTGGGCCAAGCACGCCTGGAGCAACCTGTTCGCGCCGTGGAACGCCGGGGCGACCGTCCTGGTCTTCAACTACGGCCGGTTCGACGCCCAGCAGCTGCTCGACGTGATCACCCGCTGCAAGGTCACCACGCTGTGCGCGCCGCCCACCGTGTGGCGGATGCTGATCCAGGCCGACCTGGCCGCGCACCGCACCGAACTGCGCGAACTCGTCGGCGCCGGCGAGCCGTTGAACCCCGAGGTGATCGAACAGGTCCGCGCCGCCTGGGGGTTGACCATCCGCGACGGCTTCGGCCAGACCGAGACCACCTGCCAGATCGGCAACAGCCCCGGCCAACCCGTCAAGCCCGGCTCGATGGGACGCCCGCTGCCCGGCTACCACGTCGCCCTGCTCGACGCGGACGGCAAGCCCGCCGACGAGGGCGAGCTCAGCCTCGAACTGGCCCGCCGCCCGCTCGGCCTGATGCGCGGCTACCGCGGCGACGCCGAACGCACCGCCGACGCCATGCGCGACGGCTACTACCGCACCGGCGACGTCGCCGCCCGGGACGCCGACGGCTACATCACCTACGTCGGCCGCGCCGACGACGTCTTCAAGGCCAGCGACTACCGGATCTCCCCGTTCGAGCTGGAGAGCGTCCTGATCGAGCACCCCGCCGTCGCCGAGGCCGCCGTCGTCCCCTCGCCCGACCCGCTGCGGCTGGCCGTCCCCAAGGCGTACGTGCTGCTGGTCGAGGGGCGCGAGCCGAGCCCCGAACTGGCCCGGGACATCCTGAAGTTCACCCGGGAGAAGCTCAGCGCCTACAAGCGGATCCGCCGCCTGGAGTTCGGCGACCTGCCGAAGACCATCTCCGGCAAGATCCGCCGGGTCGAGCTGCGCACCCACGAGGCGCAGCGCGGCGAGGACCGCAACCCGGACGAGTACTGGGACACCGACTTCCCGGAACTGCGCCAGGGCTGAGGACGGGTAGGGCGGGAGGGCGGTAGAGGAGGGGCGGGCGGAAAAGGGTTTCCGCCCGCCACCGGGGCGCCGATAGGATCACCGCACCTCCCGGGCGTGAGCGCAGAGGCAGACGCGCCGCTATCGCATGGCGGATCACGCCGGTTCGAATCCGGCCCCCGGGAGGCCCGCACGACGGGCCCCGTAGCGCAGAGGCCGACGCGCCGCACTGCACATGCGGAGCACGCCGGTTCGAATCCGGCCGGGCCCACCTCGCCGCCCCCGTACCGCCACCCCCGTACCACCACCCCCGGAGGACCGCCCGATGAGCACGCCCCCGTCGAGCCCCCCGGAGGAGCCGGACGAGGCCGAACTCGCCGCCTTCGAGCGGACGTTGGGACGGCTGTGGCTGCTGCCCGCCGACCACCCGGTGCGGCTGCGGGCCGAGCGCGGCGCCGAGTCCTTCGTCCGCGACGGCCGGCACGCCCGCCGCCGCGCCCGCCGCACCGAGACCGCCCGGGCCGACGCCGCGCTGGTCGGCGCCACCGCCACCGGCGGCACCGGCCGCCGCGAGGACGCCCCGCTGCCCGCCGCCGGGCCCGCCCCGGTCGGCGAACTCGCCCGCCCCCAGCGCTGCTACGTCTGCAAGCAGCCCTACCGGCAGGTCGACGGCTTCTACCACCGGCTGTGCCCCGGCTGCGCGCAGGACAACACCGCCCGCCGCGCGCTCGGCACCGACCTGGCCGGGCGGCGGGTGCTGCTCACCGGCGGCCGGGTCAAGATCGGCTTCCAGCTGGCCCTGATGATGCTCCGCGACGGCGCCGAGCTCGTCGTCACCAGCCGCTTCCCGCACGACACGCTGCGCCGCTTCCGGGCCGCCGAAGGCAGCGCGGGCTGGCTGCACCGGCTGCGGATCGTCGGCATCGACCTGCGCGACCCGCGCCAGGTGCTCGGCCTGTGCGAGCAACTGCGCACCGAGGGACGCCCGTTGGACATCCTGGTGAACAACGCCGCGCAGACCCTGCGCCGCCCGCCCGAGTCGTACGCGCTGCTGGCCGCGGGGGAGCGGGCCGCCCTGCCCGAGTCCGGCACCGGGCCCGCGCAGGTCGTCCACGCGCCCGGGTTCCGCCCGATGCCCGCGCTCACCGCCGCCTGGCCCGCCGCCGAACTCGCCACCGCCCCGGGCACGTTGATGCCCGCCGGGGTCGACACCGCGGCCGTCGACGAGGCCGGGCTGCTGCCCGACACCGCGCCGCGCAACTCCTGGTCGGCGACGCTCGGCGGCCTCGACCCGGCCGAGGTGCTGGAGACCCAGCTGGTCAACGCGCTCGCCCCGGCGCTGCTCTGCGACCGGCTGCTGCCGCTGCTGGAGGCGTCCGAGCACCCGCGCCGCTACATCGTCAACGTGACGGCCGTGGAAGGCCGTTTCGCGGTCCGCAACAAGATGCCCGGCCACCCGCACACCAACATGGCCAAGGCCGCGCTCAACATGCTCACCCGCACCAGCGCCGACGAACTCGCCACCCGCGGCGTCTACATGTGCGCGGTCGACACCGGCTGGATCACCGACGAGAACCCGGCCCCCAAGAAGTCCCGGCTGGCCGGCCGCGGCTTCCGCACCCCGCTGGACATCGTGGACGGCGCCGCCCGGGTCTACGATCCGATCGTCCGCGGCGAGGCCGGGGATCCGTCCGTGGGCGTCTTCCTGAAGGACTATCGGGTGGCGGAGTGGTGAGCGCAGCCCCTAGCATCACCGCGACGGACCCGTAGCGCAGAGGCAGGCGCACCGGTCTCCAGAATCGGAGGACGTCGGTTCGAATCCGACCGGGTCCGTCACCCCGGGGTGGGGCCGTAGCACAGCGGCAGATGCACCGGCCTGCCTAGCCGGAGGACGCCGGTTCGAATCCGGTCGGTCCCGCCCCCGGGAGAGCCCCGCCGACAGAGCCCCGTCGGCAGAGCCGTCCAACAAATCGGGCAGAGCCGTCCAACAGGGTCGTCGGGCCCGGTCGCCCGGGTCCGGCCCGGCGAAGAGCCGCGGGCAGCGGAGATGAGTGGCAAGGAGCGGGAATGGTCCAGGAGTTCGCCGGAGTCCCGTCGGTCGTGCCCCGCCCGGCCGCCGAACTCGCCCCGCTGCTGGCCTGGTTGCGCACCGGCACCGGCACCGACCGGCGGATCGACTTCCCGGCCGGCACCGCCCTGCCGGACGGCCGGCTCGACCTGTGCAAGCAGCAACTCGGCCCGCAGGGCGCCCGCTTGGTCGCCGACGCACTCGCCGAATCCGCCCGGAGCGCGGAGGACGGCGAGGCCCCCGTCCGGCACCTGCTGCTCGGCACCGACGGCCTCGGCGACGACGGCGCGGACGCGTTCGCCGCCCGCGCCGCCGAAACCCCGGTCCGCACCCTCTACCTGGGCTGCAACGGCATCACCGCGGCCGGCGCCTGCCGGATCGCCGACCGGCTGCGCGCCTCGCCGCAGACCGTCCGCGCACTCTGGCTCAAGCGCAACCCGCTCGGCATCCGGGCCGGCCAGGCCGCCACCGAACTCATCGCCGCCGCAGAGGAGTTGCGCACCCTCGACCTGGTGCAGACCGGCCTCGACCCGGCCGGCCTGGCCGTCCTCGTCGACGCCCTGCTGACCGGCGGCCGCCACTTCCAACGCCTCTACCTCGGCGGCAACCCGCTCGGCCCGGCCGGCGCCGAACCGCTGGCCCGGCTGATCGCCGCCGGGGCCACCGACGAGCTGTACGCCTCCGCCGCCGGCCTCGGCGACCCGGGCGCGCGCACCCTCGCGGCCGCACTGCGCACCGCCCCGTACGGCGCGCTGCGCCGCCTCTCGCTGGCCAGCTCCGGCCTCGGGCCGGACGCCGCGGCCGAGTTGACGGCCGCCGCGGCCGCCGCCGGGGTGGAACTGCTCGACCTGGGCCGCGTCGCGGCCGCCCACGCGCTGGGCGCCGCCGACAACCGGATCGACCTGGCCGCAGCCGACCGGATCGGCGCCGCGCTGGCCGCCGCCCCGCACCGGCTCGACCACCTGGTGCTCACCCGCACCGGCGTCCGCAGCCGCGAGGCGCACCGCCTGCTCGACCACGCGGCGGGCGCCGCCACCCCCACCCGCTACCTGCTGGGCAAGGGCGTCGCTGCCACCGTCCGGCACCGCCTGAACGCCCTCAGCGCGGCCGTCCCGCCGCCCGCCCTCGCCCCGGACGTGGCGGCGGTGCACAGCGTGCACCGCACCGCCGCCGCGGAGGGGTGAGTCAGCGGGCGGCCATCCGCAGCGCGCCGTCCATCCGGATGGTCTCGCCGTTCAGGTAGTCGTGGTCGGCGATCATCGCGACCAGCTTGGCGTACTCCTCGGGGCGGGCCAGCCGCTGCGGGAAGGTGACGGTCGCGGCCAGGCCGGAGCGGACCTCCTCGGAGAAGCCCGCCATCATCGGGGTGTCGACGATGCCGGGGGCGATGGTGACCACCCGGATGCCGTACTGGGCCAGGTCGCGGGCCGCGGTGATGGTCATCCCGGCCACGCCCGCCTTGGACGCGGCGTAGGCGATCTGCCCGACCTGGCCCTCGAAGGCGGCGATCGAGGCGGTGTTGACGACCAGTCCGCGCTGCCCGGCCCCGTCCGGCTCCTGCCCGGACATCGCCTCCGCGGCCAGCCGCATCACGTTGAAGGTGCCGACCAGGTTGACGTTCAGCACGCCGCGGAACAGGTCCAGGTCGTGCGGGCCGCGCCGGCCGACCACCCGCGCGGACGGGGCGATGCCCGCGCAGCTGACCGCCAGCCGCAGCGGGCGGCCGTCGGCGGCGATCCGCTCCAGCGCCTCGCGGACCGGCTGCTCCTCGGTGACGTCCGCCCCGAGCAGGGTGACGCCGGCGGGCTGCGCGGGGGCGGACTCGACGGCCTTGGGCAGGTCGAGGCCGTAGACGGTGGCGCCGAGCGAGGCCAGGTGGGCGGCGGTGGCCGCGCCCAGGCCGGAGGCGGCGCCGGTGACCAGGGCGGCGGCGTTGGACAACTGCATGGTGGAACGTCCTTTCCGAGAAGGCGGGTCGGTGTCAGCGGGTGGCGAACTGGCGGCTGATCACCAGGCGCTGGATCTGGTTGGTGCCCTCGAAGATCTGCATGATCTTCGCCTCGCGCATGTACCGCTCGACCGGGAAGTCCCGGGTGTAGCCGTAGCCGCCGAGCACCTGCACCGCGTCCGTGGTGACCTTCATCGCGGCGTCGGTGGCGACCAGCTTGGCCACGCTGGCCTGCCGGCTGAACGGGCGGCCCAGGTCGCGGCGGCGGGCCGCGTCCAGGTAGGTGGCGCGGGCCGAGTCGACGGCGGCGGCCATGTCGGCGAGCAGGAAGCCCAGGCCCTGGTGGTCGACGATCCGGCGGCCGAAGGTGGTGCGCTCGTTGGCGTACGCGACGGCGTGGTCCAGCGCGGCCTGGGCCAGGCCGGTGGCGCAGGCCGCGATGCCGAGCCGGCCCGAGTCGAGGGCGGAGAACGCGATCGGCAGGCCCTGGCCCTCGGCGCCGATCAGCCGCTCGCGCTCCAGCACCGCACCGTCCCAGTACGCGGCGGTGGTGGGCACCGCGTTCAGGCCCATCTTCTCCTCCGGCGGGCCGAAGGTCAGGCCCTCCGCCTGCCCGGGCGCCAGGAAGCACGACACCCCGTGCGGGCCGGGCGCGGTGCGGGCGAACAGCGCGTAGAAGTCGGCCTTGCCGCCGTGGGTGATCCACGCCTTGGTGCCGGTGATCCGGTACCCCTTCTCCACCGGCTCGGCCTTGCAGCTCAGTGCCGCCGCGTCCGAGCCCGCGTGCGGCTCCGACAGGCTGTAGCCGCCCACCAGCTCACCCGCCAGCATCCGGGGCAGCCAGCGCTCCTGCTGCTCGGGCGTGCCGTACGCGGTCAGCGGGTGGCAGGCCAGGGTGTGCACGCTGGTGGCCACCGCGACGGCCGCCCAGCGGGACGCCAGCTCCTCCAGCACCTGCAGGTACACCTCGTACGGCTGGCCGCCGCCGCCGAACTCCTCCGGGTAGGGCAGGCCCAGCAGCCCGGCCTGCCCGAGCAGCGCGAACAGCCCTTCCGGGTAGCGCTCCTCCTTCTCGTGGGAGGCGACCTTGGTCGCGAGTTCCCTGTCGGCGAGATCGCGGGTCAACGCGATCAGGTCCGCGGCTTCCTCGGTGGGCAGCAAGCGATCCACGGCCATGTTCCGGCTCCAAGCGGTACGCAAAGCGGTACGTCAGTACCGGAAAGCGTAGCGCAGCGGGGCCCGGCCAGGGCAGACCCCGGACGGGCGGGTGTCCGAACGGAGGGGCCGGCGGGCACCCGGACTGCGGGACGGGTGGAACCGGCAGGGCGGAGGGAAGCGGCCGGGCGGGCGGGGGCGACTGTCATACTGGCCGGGTGATCGACAGCGCAGCCGCAGACCGGCCCACCGGACGGGGCGCCGCCCGCCGCAGTGAGCTCTTCGAGGAACTGGTGGCGCTGTTCGTGGCCGAGGGCTTCGCCCGGTTCACCCTGGACGACCTCGCCGCCCGCCTGCACTGCTCCAAGCGCACCCTGTACGGGCTGGCCGGCTCCAAGGAGCAACTGGTCCGCGCCGCCGTGGTGCACTTCTTCCGCGAAGCCACCACCCGGGTCGGCGCCGCCCTGGCCGCCGAGACCGACCCGGCCGCCCGGCTGGCCGCCTACCTGCGCGCCGTCTCCGCCGAACTCGCCCCCGGCTCGGCCCGCTTCTTCGACGACCTGGCCGCCTTCGAGCCCGCCGCCGAGGTCTACGGCCGCAACACCCGGGCCGCCGCCCGCCAGATCCAGCGCCTGATCGAGGACGGCGTCGCGGCCGGCGCCTTCCGCGAGACCCACGTCGCCTTCGCCGCCGACGTGATCAGCTCCGTCATGGTGCGCATCCAGCAGCGCCAGGTCGCCGAAGCCACCGGCCTGGCCGACGCCGAGGCGTACGGGCACCTGGCCGAACTCCTGCTGCACGGCCTGCTGCGCTGAACCCGCCCCCGGGGAACGCTGTCGGCGGGCCGTGACACCCTGCCCCGCATGACCGACACGACCGGTGCCACCGGCGCGCCCGCGCCCCGCGGCCTGCAGACCTTCCGGGACGGCGACTTCCCGTACTACACCCTGACCTTCGTCCTGGGCCCGGACCCGGCCGAACTGCTGCTGCGGATGGGCGCCGACCCGGACAGCCTCGCCCTCCGCGACGGCATCGACCTGGAGGAGGACTTCCCCGACGACCTCCTCGACGACGAGCAGCCGGTGGTCACCACCGGCACCGACAACGGCTGGACCTGGGCCTGGGAACAGGGCGGCGCGCACGGCCTGGACGAACGCGTCCTGCGCGCGGTCTCGGCCGGCACCGAGGCCGTCGTCCTGCACCACAACGAGGACGCGAACCAGTTCAAGCACGCGGCCGACGGCACCGTCCTGGCCGACATCTGCGACCTCCTGCCGTTCGAACCCGCCGGCACCGAACCGTCCCGCCTCACCCGCTGCCTGCGGCCGCTCGGCTTCCTCCCCGGCGGGCCCGTCCCGCTGCACGGCCTGCTCTCCCTCGCCGAGAGCGCCTTCGGCCTCGGCCTGACCGTCCCCGGCGTGGTCGACGACCTCCGGACGAGCGGACGGCTGCGCCCCCTGCCGCAGTGACCCGGGCCCCGGCGCGGCGTCAGTCCTCCGGCCGGGCAGGGGAGTCGGGCACCGGAGCGGCCGGCGGATCGCAGAGCGGGCAGCGCCCGTTCTCACGGACCTTGCCGCACTCCTCGCAGACCAGGTTCAGGAAGCAGGCCGGCTCGCCGCCCTCGGACTCAACAGGTTCCATCCCCCCAGTGTGCCGCCCACCCCCGCCCGCCCGACAGGCCCTCCCGGCACAGCGCCTGCCGCTCCGGGCCGGCCCCGGAGTGTACGCGGGAGGCGTGGTGATCGTGGGGATTCGGTGTGATCGCCCGCAGGGGTCCGTCCGCGCCTCCACAATGTCGCCTTGCAACGGGGGAGACGGAACAAGGGGGCAGCCGGGTGCAGCCACTCGACGGGTGCGACCCGCGACAGGTCGGGCCGTACGCGCTGGCGGGACGGCTCGGGTCCGGTGGCATGGGGGCGGTGTACCTGGGGCGGTCGGCCGGCGGGCGGGCCGTCGCGGTGAAGGTGGTGCGGCCGGAGCTGGCCGAGGACGAGGACTTCCGGCAGCGGTTCCGGCACGAGGTGGCCGCGGCCCGGCGGGTCTCCGGGGCGTTCACCGCGCCGGTGGTGGACGCGGACAGCGAGGCGGCCGTCCCGTGGATGGCCACCGCGTTCGTGCCGGGCCTGCCGTTGCGGCAGGCCGTCGACCGGCACGGCCCGCTGCCCGCGGCGACGGTCCGGACGCTGGCCGCCGGTCTGGCCGAGGCGCTCGGCGAGGTGCACCGGGCCGGGCTGATCCACCGCGACCTCAAGCCCGGCAACGTGCTGCTCGCCCTCGACGGCCCGCACGTCATCGACTTCGGCATCTCCCGGTCCGCCGACGGCGGCGGCCTGACCACCACCGGATCGGTGATCGGCTCCGCCGCCTACATGTCCCCCGAGCAGGCGCTCGGCCAGCCGCTCAAACCCTCCAGCGACGTCTTCTCGCTCGGCGCGACCCTCGCCTACGCCGCCCTCGGCCGGCACCTGTTCGGTGAGGGCGCCGGGGCGGCCGTGCTGTTCCGGATCGTCAACACCGAGCCCGACCTCGGCGAACTCCCCGCCGACCTGCGCACCCTGGTCGCCGCCTGCCTGGCCAAGAACCCCGCGCACCGCCCGACGCCCCGTCAACTGGTCGCGCACGTCGCCCAGGCCGGGCACCCCGCCGACCCCGACGGCTGGCTGCCGCCCGCCGTCGCCACCGAGGTGCGCGCCGTCCGCGCGGTGCTCACCGCGACACCCGCCCCGCCCGCGCTCCCCGCCGCAACCCCCCCCCCCCCCCCCCCCCCCACCCCCACTCGCCCTCGGCGGGGCCGTCCTCGCCGCGGGCGCGGGCGGCACCGCCTACGCCCTGCTCAGCCGCCAGCGCACCGACCCGGCCGACCGGCCGCCGCACCGCCCGGACGGCGCCGCGGTGCCCGAGGCGAAGGCCGTCTGGCAGAACCGCGACGTCACCCTGCCGTGCGTCCAACTCCTGTCGCTGGACGGCGCGGTGGTCGGCATCACGCCCCAGCAGGTCTGGGCCGTCGACGGCGCGGGCAAGGCCGGGTGGACCCTGGACAGCAGCGCCGCGGGCGCCGTCTTCGGCCTCGACGCCACCCAGATCCGCCCCGTCGCCGGCTACGACGGCGGCCGCATCCTGCTGGCCGGCAGCGGCGGCACGAGCAGCGGCGGCACCAGCGGCGCCGGCGGCCTGGGCAGCGTCCTGCTCGCCCTCGACCCCGCCGACGGCCGGATCGACTGGCGGACCGACCCGGGCAAGGACGCGACCGGCGCGGTGTTCCGCTTCGCGGGCGTCCGCCGCGGCACCGCCTACGTGCTCGGCGTCGGCCAGAGCCAGGGGCGCACCGGCAGCTACGTGTGGGCCGTCGACCTGGCCGGCCGGCGCAGCGCCTGGTACCACGCCGACGACGCGCTGCTGCTCGAAGCCGCCCTGCTGCCCGACGACGACCGGCTGCTGGTCTCCAGCGCCGACCGGCTCAAGGCCCTCGACGGCAAGGGCGGGCTGCTCTGGCAGGCCGCCCTGCAGTCCTTCGGCATCACCGCGGGCGCCGGGTACTTCGCCGCCCCCGACAAGGACGGCACCCTCACCGGCCTCGACCCCGGCACCGGCAGACCCGTCTGGACCAGCCCGCACCTGGCCGGCCCCGCCCTGCGCGGCAACGCCTTCGCCCACGGCCCGGACAGCGGCCAGGCGTACTGCCTGTGGAGCGACGTCGACGGCGGCCAGTCGGTCGGCGCCCTCGACCTGAAGAACGGCAGGGCGCGCTACCGCACCCCGCTGCCCAAGGACGGCACCGGCACCGGAACGACCGGCGCCGACCTGCTGTACGCCGACGGCACCCTGTACCGGATGGGCCCCGACGCGGTGCTCTGGGCCCTCGACCCGGCCACCGGGCGGGCCCGCTGGAAGTACTCCGGACTCAAGGGCGCCGACCCCGGCAAGCTCACCTGGACCGCCGGAGCCGGCCGGCTGTGCGTCGCCGACCAGAACCCCGGAACCCTCACGGCCCTCTCCGCCAAAGGAACCTGACGATGCGTCCGCTCGAAGCCGCCGACCCCCGCCAGGTCGGCCCGTACACGCTGCTCGGCCGGCTCGGCTCCGGCGGCATGGGCTCGGTCTACCTGGGCCGCTCGGCCGGCGGGCGGGCCGTCGCGGTCAAGCTGATCCGCCCCGAACTCGCCGACGACCCGCGCTTCCGGGACCGCTTCCGGCACGAGGTGGCCGCCGCCCGCACCGCCTCCTCCGCGTTCACCGCGCCCGTGGTGGACGCCGACCCCGACGCCCCGCTGCCCTGGCTGGCCACCTCGTACGTGCCCGGCGTGCCGCTCGACGAGGCGGTCCGGCTGGTCGGCCCGTTCCCCGAACCGGCGCTGCGGATCCTCGCCGCGGGCGTCGCCGAGGAACTCGCCGCCATCCACGCCGCCGGACTCACCCACCGCGACCTCAAACCCAGCAACGTGCTGCTCGCCCTCGACGGCCCGCACGTCATCGACTTCGGCATCGCCCGGGCCGCCGACGACAGCGCCCTCACCGCGCAGGGCACCGTCCTGGGCACCCCCGCCTACCTGTCGCCCGAACAGGCCCTGGCCCGCCCGGCCGGGCCCGCCGCCGACGTGTTCTCGCTCGGCTCCACCCTGGTGCACGCCGCCACCGGCGCCGGACCCTTCGGCCCCGGCCACCCGCTCGAAGTGGTCCGCCGGGTCGCCGCCGAGGAACCCGACCTCGGCGGCGTGCCCGCCGGGCTGCGCCTGCTGATCGCCGCCTGCCTCGCCAAGGACCCCGCCGACCGGCCCACCCCCCGCCAGCTGATCGCCGCCCTGGGCCTGGCCCCGCACGGCCCCGGCACCTGGCTGCACCCCGAACTGGTCGCCGCGATCGAACGCTCCGCCGCCGTCCTCGCCCCCGCCCTGCCCCCAGCCGCCGTCCCCGGTCCGGCTCCCGCTCCCGCCCCGGCCGACCGGCCGCCGCTGCTCCCGCCACCCCCGCC
>NZ_JOGH01000102.1:0-24573 GCF_000721345.1 Kitasatospora sp. NRRL B-11411
GGGGGGCGCGGCCGCGGGGCGGGTGGCCTCCCGGGGCGGGTGGGCCTCCCGGGCCGGGCGGAACTGTCGGGATCCGCGGGGCCCGGGAGGGGTCGGGGGTGGGTCGGTCAGTTGAAGGGGAGGCGCAGGACGGAGGCGTTGCCCTGGGACTGGGTGGCTCCGGTGCGGAGCTGGGCCGGGGCGTTGCCGAGGGCGGGCCAGATTTCGAGGGTGACGGTGCCGTTGGCCAGGTTGGTGAGCGGGGCGCCGGTGGTGGACTGGAGGCCGGCGGCGGTGGCGTTGTAGCGCTCCCAGCCGGGGACGGGGTCGGTGGCGAAGTAGCGGTAGGTCTCGGTCCGGTCGACGGTGCCGTTGCCGTCGAAGTCGTAGGAGACGCGCGCCTGTTGGGCGAGGGCGACGGTGGAGCCGGCGTCGACGTACAGGTCGAAGTCGGTGCCGGCACCGGGACGCAGGGTGCCGGTGAGGTGGCTGAGGGTGTACGTCAGCGGCTGGTAGGGGGTGCCGTCGTGGTTGGTGCCGCCGCCGGAGGCGATGGTGCTGCTGGTCGCGCCGGTGCCGTAGGCGGCGGTGAGGGTGCCGTTGGGCTGGAGGTAGAGGGCGGCGGGGGCGGGGGCGGTCGTGGTGGAGGCCGACGGGGACGGGGAGGGCGAGGGGGAGGAGGAGGCCGACGGGGAGGGGGACGGGGAGTTGGTGGCGCCGCCGGTGCCGCCGTCGGGCTTGGTGCCGCGTTCGGAGGCGGTGGAGCGGGCCGGGACGGTCAGGGTGTAGCCGTCGGAGAAGCGGACGGTGCGGGCGGTGGTGGTGTAGTTGTGCGCCACGTGGGTGCGGGTGCTGCCGTTGGTGAAGACGGCGGCGGTGGGGGTGTCGGCGGTGGTGGCCGGGTCCAGGGTGCCGAGGGCGGCCAGGTTGTAGATCCAGTGGTAGGTGTGGGCCCGGGACTCGCCCTCCTCCGGGGTGTAGCCCGCGTTCCCGGCGTCCCAGTCGGCCTTGGCGGCGGCCGGGTCGGTCAGCGCCTCGGCCTCCCAGAGCAGGTCGCGCCAGTCGGTGAACGCGCCGCCGTTGTTGGCCTTCAGCTCGGCCAGGTTGGCGGCCAGGTCGTCCTTGCGCCGGGCCAGGTAGAGCGAACCGGAGGTGACGGGGAGGAAGTTGATGCCGTGGATCATGCCGGGGGCGGCCGTCCACCAGGTGGAGTAGGCGGCGCCGGAGCCCCAGACCATGCCGACGGTGGAGTGCTGGAAGGCGGCCGGGAAGACCTGGTGGTCGGCGTCGAACCAGTACTGCTGCACGGCGTTGGCCTCGGTGGTGTACAGGTAGACGCCGAGGTCGCGCAGCGAGGTGTCGCCGGTGGCGGCGCCGAACAGCAGCAGGCCGGCGCTGAAGTTCAGCGACTCGGAGGAGGACTCCTCGTTGTTGCCCGCGGCGAACCCGGCGTGGCCGGAGGCCCAGCCGTGGCCCTCGTACGGGTCGAAGTTGCGCAGCCAGGGGAAGCGGGCGTCGGTGCGGTCGGTGTTGGCGGCGTCCTTGGCCAGCAGCTTGACCATTCCGCCCCACTGGCTGTCCGCGGCCCAGGCGGTGTCGTAGCGGGCGACGGTGGCGGCGGCCTGGACGAAGTAGCCGTAGTGGAAGTGGTGGTCGTTGAGTTCGGCGTCGGTGCCGTAGGAGGCCGGGTAGCCGATCAGGGTCTTCCAGGTGGAGTCGTAGGCGAAGCCGGGCGAGCCGGTGCCCGCGAACCAGGTCTGCAGCTTGCCCTTCATCAGCCCGAGCAGCTTGTCACGGGCCGCGGTGTCGCCCAACTGGTCGGCGATCGGCACCAGTTGGGCCATCTGGCCGAGCGCCTTGCCGACCCAGTAGGTGTCGGTGGCGCCGTTGAACGGGTCGCTCGCGTCGGAGACCTGGTGCAGGTAGCCGTCCAGCGCGGCGCGGTCGTACGAGCCGGCGTCGGGCAGCGAGGGGAGCACGCCGGTGACGGTCTGCACGGTGGAGAAGGACGAGCCCTGGCGGACCTTCATGGTGCCGCGCGGGGAGGTGTACGTCAGTGCGGTGAGGGCGTCCGGGGTGGCCTGCCACTGCTGCGGGTAGAGCGCGAGCAGGGTGCCGGTGGCGGTGCCCTCCTGGGCGGTGGTGGTGGCGGTGAAGGTGGTGGTGAGCCTGCCCGCGGCCTGGTCGTAGTTCCAGCCGACCTTGGTGTCGGTGACGAAGTCGTAGGCGTACGTGCGGAACTGGGCCAGGTCGGCGGTGGAGGGCAGCAGGGCGACCGAGTAGTAGTCCTTGCTGCCGAGGTTCGCGGTCAGGGTGCTGCCGTTGACGTTCCAGCTGCTGCCGGTGGGTGCGAACAGGCCGTAGTTGTGGCCGCCGACGGTGATGCCGAGCACGCTGCCCTGGTTGCTGAAGACGGTGGGCGCCGAGGCGGTGGTGACCTGGGCGGCGCCGCCGGTGGCGTGCGCGAACACGTACGGCAGGCCGTGGCCGATCGTCGCGCTGAAGGTGTGCGCGCCGTCCGCCCAGTACGGGGTGACCGTCCAGTCGGACCAGCCGTCGACCTTGGTGTCGGGGGAGTTCAGGCCGGCCACGCCCAGGGTGAGGTCCCGGGTGTGGGTGTAGTCGTACTGGCGGCCGTCGGAGGTGATGGTCGGGGTGGTGGGGTAGCCGACCTCCAGGCCCGCGGCCTGGGCCTTGAAGGTCATCGGGTGGGCGTACAGGTTCTCCGAGTACGGGTTGCCCGCGTAGCGCTGGTAGATCAGCGAGGACCACCAGTCGTTGGTGGGGGCGGCCTGGCCGGCCATCCGCGCGGTGACCTTGGGGGTGACGGGGGCGCCGTCGGAGTTGCTCGGGCCGACGGTGCCGGCCGGGCGGGTGTCCGCGTAGCCGCCGAGGCCGACCCGGACGGTGGTGGCGGCGGAGGCGCTGCCGGCGCCGAGGGCGGCGGTCAGGGTCGCCGCGGCGGCCAGCGCCAGCGTGGTGAGGGCGGCCGTGGGGCCGCGCAGGGAGCGGAGCTTCATGATCGTGTGTCCACCTTGAGTGGGGGCGGGCGGGTGAGTATGAGAGCGCTCTCAGCCAGCGGACCGTAAGGGCGGCCGTGAAGGGGTGTCAACCGGCTCGACGCAGACTGTTGCGTTCAGAAGTCGTATGCCCAGGTTGGGAGCGCCCGGAGATTACGTTCAGGTTTCGAGGTCTTGACGAGCGAACTTCCGCCCCGGCAGTCTCTCGGCATCGGTTGAGAGCGCTCTCAGAAAATCGGGCGCTTCCGGATCGGCACTGCTCCTTTTCTTCGCACCCACCCACGCTCCCGCCCCGCCCTGGAGGCCCTCGCATGCGTCCCCCCAGAGTCCGCCGCTCCACCGCTGCCCTGGGCAGCGCCGTCCTCGCCACCGCCCTGCTGCTCAGCGCCTGCAGTTCCGGCGGCTCCGGGTCCAAGGACTCCGCCGACGGCAAGGTGACCATCACGGTGGACCTGTTCGGCACCTTCGGGTTCAAGGAGGCCGGCCTGTACGACGAGTACATGAAGCTCCACCCGAACGTCACCATCAAGCAGACCGACACCCAGGACGAGGGCCAGTACTGGCAGGCGCTGCAGACCAAGCTCGCGGGCGGCGGCGGCCTCGCCGACATCCAGGGCCTGGAGGTCGGCCGGGTGGCCAGCGTGGTGCAGAAGCAGGCCGACAAGTTCACCGACCTCAAGACGCTCGGCATCGGCGACGTCAACGACGGCCTGGTGCCGTGGAAGGGCGCCGCGATCAAGACCGCCGACGGCAAGGTGCTCGGCGCGGGCACCGACGTCGGCCCCGAGGCGATCTGCTACCGCACCGACCTGTTCCAGGCCGCCGGGCTGCCCACCGACCGCGCCGAGCTCGCGCAGAAGTGGTCCACCTGGCAGGGCTACCTCGACCTCGGCAAGCAGTACGCCGCCAAGGCCGAGGCGGGCAACGCCTGGACCGACAGCGCCGCCGGCATGTTCACCGCCGAGGTCGGCCAGCAGAAGGTCCGCTACTCCGACGAGGCCGGCAAGCCCGTCTACGACAGCAGCCCGGCCGTGAAGACCGCCTGGACCGACGCCACCGCGCTGGTCGCCGACGGCCTGTCCGCCAAGCTCGCCCAGTGGACGCCGGAGTGGAACAAGGCGTTCTCCACCGGCAAGTTCGCCACCCTCTCCTGCCCGGCCTGGATGATCGGCTACATCAAGGGCCAGGCCGGCGACGCGGGCTCCGGCAAGTGGGACATCGCCGCCGGCCCCGGCAAGACCGGCAACTGGGGCGGCTCCTACCTGGCCGTGCCGCGCACCGCCAAGCACCCCAAGGAGGCCGCCGAGCTGATCAAGTGGCTGACGGCCAAGGAGCAGCAGGCCACCCTGTTCACCAAGCAGGGCTCCTTCCCGTCCTCCACCGGCGCCCAGGACGCCATCAAGGACGTCACCGACCCGTACTTCAACAACGCGCCGATCGGCCAGATCTTCAGCGAGTCGGCCAAGGCGATGCCCGCCCAGGTGCTCGGCACCGACGACGGCGTGATCGGCAAGGCGTTCACCGACGCCCTCGGCGAGGTCGAGCGGACCGGCACCGCGCCGGACACCGCCTGGAAGCACGCCCTGGACAACGTCAAGAAGGCCAACGGCAACTGACGCACCGTCAGCCCAGGCAGTCAACTAGGGCAGCCCGCCTCGCCGTTCACGCAGCGGCGGGGCGGGCGGCCCCCGTCGAAGGACCCCGCCCATGGCCCTCAGCTCCACCGCCCGGCTGCCCGCCGCGCCGCCCGCCGGACGGCCCGGCCGGCTGCGCCGCCGGCTCGCCCCCTACGGCTTCCTCGCCCCGTTCTTCGGGCTGTTCGCCGCGTTCGGCCTCTTCCCGCTGCTGTACACCGCCTGGGTGTCGCTGCACCGGGTCGAGCTCCAGACCTCGGACCGGATGGACTGGCTCGGCTTCCAGAACTACACCCGGCTGCTGTCCGACCCGTTCTTCTGGAACGCGCTGCGCAACACCTTCACCATCGGCGTGCTCTCCACCGTGCCGCAGCTGCTGATGGCCCTGGGCCTGGCCCACCTGCTCAACTACCGGCTCCGCGGTCGCACCTTCTTCCGGGTCGCCATGCTGATGCCGTACGCCACCTCGGTGGCCGCCGCCACCCTGGTGTTCGCCCAACTCTTCGGCCGCGACTACGGGTTGATCAACTGGGTGCTGAGCAGCCTCGGCGTCCACCCGGTCGACTGGCAGGCGAACACCTGGGCCTCCCAGTTCGGCGTCTCCGCCATCGTCACCTGGCGCTGGACCGGCTACAACGCGCTGATCTACCTGGCCGGCATGCAGTCCATCCCCGGCGAGCTGTACGAGTCCGCGGCCGTCGACGGCGCCTCGCGCTGGCAGCAGTTCCGGCACGTCACCGTCCCCGGGCTGCGCCCCACCATCGTCTTCACCGTGGTCGTCTCCACCATCGGCGCGACCCAGCTGTTCGGCGAACCCCTGCTCTACGAGGGCAACTCCGGCGGCGGCATCTCGCACCAGTACCAGACCCTCGGCCTGTACCTGTACGAGCAGGGCTGGACGTTCTTCCACCTCGGCCGGGCCGCCGCCGTCGCCTGGGTGATGTTCCTGCTGATCGTGCTGCTCGCCCTGCTGAACGCGGCGATCGCCGCCCGCCGCAACCGTACGGACCGGTGACCCGATGACCCACGTGACCACCCAGGTGCTCGACAAGCCCGCCGCCGTGGACGGCGACCGGGCCCGTGCCAAGGGCCGCAAGGCGCGCTCGCCGCTGAACGGCGGGCCGCTCGCCTACGCGGTGCTGATCGGCGCCACCCTGCTCGCCGTCTTCCCGTTCTACTGGACGCTGGTCGCCGCCAGCCGCTCCAACTCCGAACTCAGCGCCGCCACACCCGCGTTGACGCCCGGACCGAACCTGTTCCACAACATCGGCGAGGCCCTGCAGCAGGCCGAGATCGGCAAGGCGCTGCTCAACTCGCTGATCGTCTCCAGCGTGGTCACCGCCGGCGTGGTGCTCTCCTCCACGCTCGCCGGGTTCGCCTTCGCCAAGCTGCGCTTCCGCGGCCGCGGCGCGCTGCTCGCGCTCACCGTCGGCACCATGATGATCCCGCCGCAGCTCGGCGTCATCCCGCTGTTCATGGTGATCGTCAAGCTCGACCTGCAGAACAAGCTGCCCTCGGTGATCCTGCCCTCGCTGGTCTCCGCGTTCGGCGTCTTCTTCATGCGCCAGTACCTGGTGCAGGCCCTGCCGGACGAACTCGTCGAGGCCGGCCGGATGGACGGCGCCTCGCTGCTGCGGATCTTCCGCTCCATCGTGCTGCCCGTCGCCCGCCCCGGCATGGCCGTGCTCGGCATGCTCACCTTCATGGCCACCTGGAACGACTTCTTCTGGCCGATCGTCGCACTCAGCTCCCAGAACCCCACCGTGCAGGTCGCGCTGAAGTCGCTCGGCCAGGGCTACGTCCCCGACCAGTCCGTGGTGATGGCCGGCACCCTGATCGGCACCCTGCCCGTCCTGGTGGTGTTCGCGCTGCTCGGCCGGCAGATCGTCGGCGGCATCATGCAGGGCGCCGTCAAGGGCTGACCCGCGGTACGGCCCGATGGGCTGACAGACCCTCAACTTGTTTGGATGGAACGCGACATGACCGTCGAGACTCTTCCCGTGACCACTTCCTCCCCCGCCGCCGCACCCGCCCGCTTCCCGGCCGGATTCGTCTGGGGCGCCGCCACCGCCGCCTACCAGATCGAGGGCGCCGCCGCCCAGGACGGCCGCACCCCGTCCATCTGGGACACCTTCGCCCGCCGCCCCGGCACCGTCCGCAACGGCGACACCGGTGACATCGCCGCCGACCACTACCACCGCTACCGCGACGACGTCGCGCTGATGTCCGAACTCGGCCTGGGCGCCTACCGGTTCTCGCTCGCCTGGCCGCGCGTCCAGCCCGGCGGCCGGGGCCCCGCCAACGAGGCCGGGCTCGACTTCTACGACCGCCTGGTCGACGAACTCCTCGGCGCCGGCATCACCCCCGTCGCCACCCTCTACCACTGGGACCTGCCCCAGGAGTTGGAGGACGCGGGCGGCTGGACCGACCGCGACACCGCGTACCGCTTCGCCGAGTACGCGCACCTCGCCGCCCGCCGGCTCGGCGACCGCATCCCCACCTGGACCACCCTCAACGAGCCCTGGTGCAGCGCCTTCCTCGGCTACGGCAACGGCGTCCACGCCCCCGGCCGCACCGACCACGCCGCCGCCCTCACCGCCCACCACCACCTGCTGCTCGCCCACGGCCTCGGCACCGCCGCGCTGCGCGCCGAACTCCCCGACACCGCCCAGGTCTCGCTCACCCTCAACCTGGCCGCCGTCCGCCCGCTGTCCACCGACCCCGCCGACCTCGACGCCGCCCGCCGGATCGACGGCCTGGGCAACCGGATCTTCCTCGACCCGGTGTTCCGCGGCAGCTACCCCGCCGACGTCCTCGCCGACACCGCGCACGTCACCGACTGGGCCTTCGTCCGGGACGGCGACCTCGCCGAAATCTCCCGCCCCATCGACTCGTTGGGCATCAACTACTACACGCCCACCGTCGTCGCGGCCGAGCAGGAACCGGCTGTCGACGCGGACGCCCCGCGCGGCGACGGCCACCAGGGCGGCAGCCCCTGGCCCGCCGACCAGGGCATCCGCTTCCTGCCCGCCCCCGGCACCCGCACCGCCATGGGCTGGCCGGTCGACGCCGACGGCCTGTACGAACTCCTCACCCGGCTGCGCGACGACCTGCCCGGCGTCCCGCTGCTGGTCACCGAGAACGGCGCCGCCTACGAGGACTACACCGACCCCAGCGGCGCCGTCCACGACCCCGAGCGGATCGACTACCTGCACGCCCACCTCGCCGCCGTCCACCGCGCCATCGCCGACGGCGCCCCCGTCCGCGGCTACTTCCTGTGGTCGCTGCTCGACAACTACGAATGGGCGTACGGCTACAGCAAGCGCTTCGGCATCGTCCACGTCGACTTCGCCAGCCAGCGCCGCACGCCCAAGGACAGCGCGCACTGGTACGCCCGGGTGATCCGGGACGGCGCGCTGCCGCAGTAGCGGGCCGGCGGGGCGGGCGGGGTGCGGGGCCGGGCGGTTCAGGCGGGCGGGGCCGTGAACGCGGTGGCGAACTCCGCGGCGAACGCGGCGAACGGGCGGGGCGGGCGGCCGGTCAGCTTCTCCACGTCCGAGCTGACGGTGGCGGCCCGGCCCGCCGCGTAGTGGGCGTACAGCTCGACCAGGCCCTCCGCGTTCCACCGCGGGTAGCCGGCACCGACCAGGGCCTCCAGGGCCTGCTCGGGGCTCGGCGACACGTACCGCACCGGGTGGCCGGCCGCCCCCGCCAGGATCTCCGCCAGCGCGTCGTGGGTCAGCGCCTCGGGGCCGGTCAGCGTGTACACCGCGCCCTGGTGGCCGTCCTCGACCAGGGCGGCCACCGCGGCCGCCGCCACGTCCCGGGCGTCCACGTACGAGACCGCGCCGGAACCGCCCGGCACCGCGAGCAGGCCGGTGCGGACCGGGGCCGCCATGCCCAGGAAGTTCTGGAAGAAGCCGTTCGGCGCCAGCACCGTCCACGGCAGGCCGCTGGCCCGCAGGTGCGCGAAACCCGCCACGTGCGCGTCCACGAAACGGGCACCCGTCGCGCCGCCCTCGGCGCCCGCCGCCGTGTGCAGCACCACCCGCGGCCGGCCGCCCGTGCGCACGGCCGCGTCGATCACGTTCCGCTCGTGCTCCGCCATCGCCGACTGCGCTGCCACCAGCAGGTACACCGCCCCGGCACCGGTCAGCGCCGCGTCCAGCGAGGCCGGGTCGGCGAAGTCCGCGACCACCGCCTCGACCCCGGCGTCCCACCCGGCCGGCACCGCGTCCGCGTTCCGGACCAGCGCCCGCACCGGCACCCCGCGCTCCCGCAGGCCCGCGACCACCGCCGAACCCACCGTCCCGGTCGCGCCCGTCACCACGATCATGAGCTCTCCCCGCTCTTCCACCAGTGTCGTTGACGCCGCACGCCACGGAACGTCACACCACGGAACGTCACGTGACGTTCCGTCGTGCCGCGTCGCTTCAGATCAAAGATCAGGTCAACCGGCCCCGTGATCAAGGCCGTTCCGGCGCACAATCCAGTAGCCGCACTCATCGATCGGACCTCGGCGGTCGGCCCCGGCCGCTCCCGGCCGCTTCCGGCCGCTTCCGGTCGCTCCCGGCCGCTCCCGGCGGGACGATCCGGCCGATGCGCCGGCAGCCGACGTACCGACGACCCTGGAGCGCACCGCCGGTGGACCTGACCGAGATCGAGACCTTCCTCGCGCTGGCCGAGGAACTCCACTTCGGGCGCACCGCCGAACGGCTGCGCCTGTCCCAGTCCCGGGTCAGCCAGCTCATCCGCTCCCTCGAACGTCGCATCGGCGCCCCGCTGTTCACCCGCACCAGCCGCCGCGTGGCGCTCACCCCGCTCGGCGCGCACGCCCGCCGCACCCTCGGCGAGGCCCACCGCGACCTGCGCCGCAGCTACGACGAGGCCGTGGCCATCGCCCGCGGCGTCACCGGCACCCTGCGCCTGGGCTTCCTCGGCTGCCTCAACGGGCCGCCGCTCACCGACGCCGTCGCCGCCTTCGCCCACCGGCACCCCGCCTGCCGGGTCGGCGTCACCGAGGTGCCCTGGGCCGCGCCGTACGCCGCGCTGCGGGCCGGCGAGATCGACCTGCTGCTCACCCTGCTGCCCGTCGACGAACCCGACCTCGGCGTCGGCGCCGTCCTGGTCTCCCACCCGCGGGTGCTCGCCCTGCGCGCCGACCACCCGCTCGCCGCCCGGCCGCGGATCGACGTCGAGGAACTCGCCGACTGGCCCGTCCTGGACAGCCCGTCCGACACCCCCGACACCTTCCGGCACGCCGTCACCCCGCCGTTCACCCCGCGCGGGCGCCCGCTGCGCCGCACCCCCGGCGGCCGCACCTACCAGGAGGCGTTGCACCGGGTCGCCGTCAGCGACACCGTCTGGCCCACCCACCGCGGCCTGTTCCTCAACCACCGGCACCCCCGTGTCCGGGCCCGCCCGCTCACCGGCCTGCCCGCGGCGAACGGGGCCCTGGTCTGGCGGGCCGACGCGGCCACGGCGAAGGTGCACGCCTTCGTGGCGTTCGCGGCCGCGGCGGTCGAAGACATTCCTGACGTTCAGTCAGATTGACTGTGGCGAAGGGGTGTTGGACGGTCCGGAAAATGCGGTGACAGCGGGCGGGCGGCGTCCCTAGACTCGGCCCGCTGGACGACGCCCGGGCCGCAGTGGCCGATCGGGCGCACCGTGACGTGAGTGGAGAGGGAGGGGCCGGTCGTGCGTACTGCCGCCGTCGTCGTTCCCCCGTCGCGGTTCGAGGTGATCCTGGTGTCCCGGGCGGGCCGGTGCCCGCTGCGCGGCCGGTGCCGGTAGGAACCACGAACTCCCCGTCCTGTCCTGCTCGTTGACCTTCGTTCTGCCTGCCCGTTCGACGCGGCGGGTGGTGCGCGGGTGCGTGCGGGGCGGTGGGTGTGCCCCGTGGTGCCGTGAATCGCGCTGCCGATTCCAGGAACGAACCCCGAAGGGCCACGGGCCACCATGCGTACCGACCTCGTCACCACCACCACTGCTTCTGCTTCTGCTTCTGCTTCTGCCGCTGTCGCCGCGGTCCGCAACCTGGGCATCCTCGCCCACGTGGACGCCGGGAAGACCACCGTCACCGAGCGGATCCTGTTCCTGACCGGGGCGGTCCACAAGCGCGGCGAGGTCCACGACGGCACCACCGTCACCGACTTCGACCCGCAGGAGCGCGACCGTGGCATCACCATCTTCGCCGCGGCCGTCAGCTGCGAGTGGGGCGGCCACCGGCTCAACCTGATCGACACGCCCGGCCACGTCGACTTCGCGGACGAGGTGGAGCGCTCGCTGCGGGTGCTGGACGGCGCGGTGGCGGTGTTCGACGCCGTCTCGGGTGTCGAGCCGCAGAGCGAGTCGGTGTGGCGGCAGGCGGACCGGCACGGCGTCCCGCGGATCGCGTTCGTCAACAAGATGGACCGGCCCGGCGCCGACCTGGACGCCGCGGTCGCCTCGATCCGGGAGAAGCTGCACCCGGCGCCGCTGGCCGTGCAGCTGCCGATCGGCCGGGAGGGCGGCTTCACCGGCGTGGTCGACCTAGTCGGGATGCGTGCGCTGACCTGGCCGGACGCTGCCGAGCCCGGTACCGGCTGCCAAGTCGGCGACGTGCCCGAGGAGTTGGCGGCCGAGGCGGCCCGGCGGCGGCAGGCCCTGGCGGAGGCGGTGGCCGAACTGCACCCCGCCGCGCTGGAGGAGTACTGCGCCACCGGCACCCTCACCGCCGCCGCCCTCACCGGTGCGCTGCGCCAACTCACCGGCAGCGGACAGGCGGTGGTGGTGCTGTGCGGCTCGGCGTACCGCAACCGCGGCGTCGAACCGCTGCTCGACGCGGTGGCCGCGTACCTGCCGTCGCCGCTGGACGTCCCGCCGGTGCGCGGGGAGTTCGACGGCGCGCCGCAGGAACGCACCGCCGATCCCGAACAGCCGTTCTCCGCCCTGGTGTTCAAGGTCGCCGCGACCACCACCGGGCGGCTCGGCAGCCTGCGCGTCTACTCCGGCACGCTACGGAAGGGGGACACCGTGCTCGACGCCCGCACCGGCCGCACCGAGCGGATCGGTCGGATCCTGCGGGTGCAGGCCGACCGGCACACCGAGACCGACAGCGCGGTGGCCGGCGACATCGTCGCCGTGGTCGGCGCGAAGGGCGCCAAGGTCGGCACCACGCTGTGCGACCCGCGAGCCCCGCTGGTGCTCGAACCGGCCGTCGCCGCCGACCCGGTGGTGACCGTCGCGATCGAGGCCCGCCGCTCGGTGGACACCGACCGGCTGGCCGCCGCCCTGGCCCGGATCAACGAGGAGGACCCGTCGCTGGTGGTCGGCAGCGACCCGGAGAGCGGGCAGCGGACGCTGTCCGGGATGGGCGAACTGCACCTGGAGGTCGCGGTGGAGAAGCTGCGCCGCGCCGGGCTGGAGGTCACCGTCGGACGGCCGAAGGTCGCCTACCGGGAGACCGTCTCCGCGGCGGTCACCGGCCTGGTCCTGCGGCACGTCAAGCAGGACGGCGGCTCCGGGCAGTTCGCGCACGTCGTGGTCGACGTCGCCCCGCTCGGCGAACCCGGCACGGACGGCTTCGAGTTCCGCTCCACCGTCACCGGCGGGCGGGTCCCGCAGGAGTTCGTGCAGGCCGTCGAGGCGGGCTGCCGGGACGCCCTCGCGGACGGCCCGCTCGGCCACCCGGTCACCGGGGTCCGGGTCACCCTCACCGACGGGGCGACCCACGTCAAGGACTCCTCCGACCTGGCGTTCCGCACCGCCGGACGGCTCGCCCTGCGCGAGGCGCTGCGGCGCGGCGGCCCGCTGCTGCTGGAGCCCGTCGTGGAACTCACCGCGACGGTGCCGCCGGACGGCGTCGGCGGCGTCCTCGGCGACCTGTCCGCCCGCCGCGGCCGGGTGCACGGCTCCGAGCCGCGCGGCGGCAGCGCGGTGCTGACGGCGACCGTTCCGCTGGCCGAACTCTTCGGCTACGCGGGCACGTTGCGCGGCCGCACCCAGGGCCGGGGCACGTTCACCACCCGGCCCGCCGGGTACGCGCCGGCGCCGCGGACGCAGCAGTAGCAGCAGCCGGTCCCCGTCCCGCCTCTCCCGGCAGGACGGGGACCGGTGCCGTCGCCCCTCGGGCCGCCGTCAGCGCAGCCAGCCGCGTTCGGCGGCGCGGGCCCCGGCCTGGAAGCGGCTGCGGGCGCCGAGCACCTCCAGGGCCTCGGCGGTCAGCCGGCGGACGGTCCGTTCGGAGATGCCCAGCTTCCGGGCGGCGACCACGTCGGTGTCGCCCTGCTGGAGGATCCGCAGCAGCGCGTAGTGCTGCGCCGCCATGCCGTTGCGGTCGCGCCCCCGGGGGCGGCGCAGCGGCGCGGCGCCGTGCCACAGCCCCTCGAACAGCGCGCACAGCGCGGCGACCGGCCCGCGGCCGTGCAGCACGGTGGCGGTGTCGGCCCGCGCCGGGTCGAGCGGCAGGACGGCGGTCTCCCGGTCCAGCACGATCATCCGCAGCGGCAGCGCGGGGACGGTGCGGACCTGCCCGCCGAGTTCGGTCAGCTGGCGCGCGTACTCCACGGCGGCCGGGCGGTGGCGCGCCGTGTCGACGAGCAGCACCCGCAACTCGACGCCCCGGCGCAGGAGTTCCGCGACCGGCAGGCCGTCGGGTTCACCCGGTTCACCTGGTTCACCTGGTTCACCTGGTTTGCTCGGTTCAGTCGGTTTGCTCGGTTCGGCGAGTTCGGCGAGTCCGGTCGGGCCCGGCTCTCCGTCCTCCGGGGCGAGCACCAGGACCTGGGAGGCCACGCCCGCGCCGAGCCCGGCCAGCCGCGCCCGGACGGCGTCCGCGCCCAGCAACTCCTCCACCCGGGCCCGGCGCCCGGTCGCCTCGATCGCGGCGGTCACCTTGAGCGCGGCGGTCACCTCACCACCCGCCCGGAGCCCGGCGTCCGATCCCGGCCCGGCCCACCCTGCACATCGCGTTCCTCCGCTCCCCCCGCCCGCCCGCCCGTCCGCTCCGCGCCGACCGGCCCGTTGCCAGGGTAGGTCTAGACCACTGGGGCGTCCGGTGTCAAAGGTCGCGGGCCGCGGCCGGTCCCGCCGCCGGGCGGGCCGCCCCAGGGTTCGGACACCCTCCGATCCGAACCCCGGGGCCGGCCGGCGGCGGTGGGCGGTCAGGAGGTGAGCAGGCCCGGGTCGGAGAGGGAGGGGGCGCCGGTCTCGACGTGGCCGGCGAGGCGGCGGACGAAGTCGGCGCTCCGGTCGGAGGTGACGGTGAGGTCGTACCAGTGGCGGCAGGCGGAGAGGTCGACGGTGAGGGTGACGGTGGTGCCGCGGCGGACGGTGACGGCCTGCGGGGCGCCGGCGTAGGCGTTGGCCACGGTGAGGACGGCGTCGGCTCCGGCCGGGTTGGTGAAGGTCAGGGCGAGGTTGCCGGTGGCGGCGTCGTGGCGGGCGGTGACCTCGGGGCCCGCGGTCTTGCCGGGGTTGCGGAAGCGGCGCAGGAAGCCGTTCGGGCCGAACACGGTGAGGTCGGTGACGCCCTTGGAGTAGGCGGTGTTCCAGGCGTCGGAGACGGACTTGCCGGCCTCGGCGGTGTACGTCCACGGTCCGTCGGTGCGGTTCGCCGAGGTGACCAGGAACTGGGCGCCCGCGGCCGGCCCGCCGCTGAACGCGAGGGCGTACTTGCCGGTCGAGACGTCGGCCGAACCGTCCACGTACGGCGCGTACTTGAGCGGTCGGGTGGGCTTGGCGCCGGGCTCCTGCCGCGGCACGGCGCCGGTGGCGGGCGGGGTCGGGACGTAGTCGGGGTGCCGGTTGTGGTCGGCGGGCAGGTACGCGGCGGTGGACGGCAGCGCGGCCGGGGCGGGGTTGCTCGCGGTGAAGTCGAAGGCGGAGGTGAGGTCGCCGCAGATGGCCCGCCGCCAGGGCGAGATGTGCGGTTCGGCGACGCCGAAGCGCTGCTCGATGAAGCGGATGATCGAGGTGTGGTCGAAGGTCTCCGAGCAGGTGTAGCCGCCGGTGCTCCACGGCGAGACCACCAGCATCGGCACCCGCTGCCCGAGACCGTACGGCCCGGCCGCGTAACTCGCGCTGCCCGCGAACCAGTCGGCGCCGGTGGCGACCGTGGACAGGCCCTGGTTGGCGGAGGCGGGCGGGAACGGCGGCACCACGTGGTCGAAGAAGCCGTCGTTCTCGTCGTAGGTGATGAACAGCGCGGTGCGGGCCCACACGTCCGGGTTCGCGGTCAGCGCGTCCAGCACCTGCGAGATGTACCAGGCGCCGTAGTTGGCGGGCCAGTTGGGGTGCTCGGTGTACGCCTCGGGGGCGACGATCCAGGACACCTGCGGCAGCGTGCCGGCCGCGACGTCCCGGCGCAGTTGGTCGAACAGGCCGTCGCCGGCCTTGGCGTTCGTGCCGGTGCGGGCCTTCTCGTACAGTGCGTCGCCGGGCTTGGCGTTGCGGTAATTGTTGAAGTACAGCAGCGAGTTGTCGCCATAGTTGCCGCGGTGGGCGTCGCTGATCCAGCCCCAGGAGCCGGCCGCGTCCAGGCCGTCGCCGACGTCCTGGTAGATCCGCCAGGAGACGCCGGCCGCCTCCAGCCGCTCCGGGTAGGTCGTCCAGGAGTAGCCCGCCTCCTGGTTGCCCAGCACCGGTCCGCCGCCGGTCCCGTCGTTGCCGGTGTGGCCCGTCCACAGGTAGTAGCGGTTCGGGTCGGTGGAGCCGAGGAACGAGCAGTGGTACGCGTCGCACAGCGTGAACGCGTCGGCCAGCGCGTAGTGGAACGGGATGTCCTGCCGGGTCAGGTACGCCATCGTGGTGGCCGTCTTCGCGGGCACCCACTGGTCGTACTTGCCGTTGTTGAACGCCTGGTGGCCGCCCGCCCAGTCGTGGTTGAGGTCCTGGACGAACTGCATCCCGAGGTCGTTCACCTGCGGCCGGAACGGCAGGATCTCCTTCTTCGCGCTGTTCGCCTGGTACCAGACCGGCTTCCCGCTCGGCAGCGTCACCGGCCGCGGGTCACCGAAGCCGCGCACGCCCTTCAACGAGCCGAAGTAGTGGTCGAACGACCGGTTCTCCTGCATCAGCACCACGATGTGCTGCACGTCCTGGATGGTGCCCGTGCCGCCCTGCGGGGCGATCGACGCGGCCCGCGCGATGCTGGGCGCCAGCGCGGAGAACGCCAGGCCCGCACCGGCCAGTTGGAGGAAGCGACGCCGGCTCGGTTCGTTCGGCTTGTTCGGTTCGTTCGGCTCGTTCGGCTCGTTCGGTTCGGCAGCCATGGGGCACGACCTCTACGGGGTGAGGGGCGGACGGAGGGCGCCCCCCAGGACACCGCCCGCGGGGTACCACCCGTCGTCCTGCCCGTGGCCGACCGGCGTACGCCGGACGAACGCCTCGAGTTGTCCGGACAAGTCGGCGCGGTTCGGTCGCAAGTTGTGCAGACAAGGCCAATCCGGGTGCGTGGGAAGGGCGTTGACGGCACGGGACCCGCGACGGAGGGCCTGGTGCACCGGTCACCGCCGTCCGCGCCTCCGCCGACCGGTGGTCGGCGGTCCCCCGTGCGCGGACGGCGGCGGTTCCGGGGGCTGCCCGGCGCGGGGCCGACTAGCAGCGGTACTCGACCGTCCAGGAACCCTGGTACGCGTTCTGGCGGTTGTAGTAGTCGACGCGGTAGACGCCGTCCCGGAAGCCGTTGCCGGTGACGTACGTGTAGTTCAGGTGCTGGACGTACGTCCCGTAGTAGTCCGAGTTGGAGGCCACCGCCGGGCAGCCCTGGCCGCCCAGGTTGGCGGGGCCGTCGGCCGCTGCGGCCGTGCCGGTGAAGCCGAGGAGCAGCGCCGCGCCGACCGCAGTCGCTGCGGCGGCCTTGTGGATCGTGCGCATCGTTGCTGGTGCCTTTCGGTTGACGGACGGATTGCCGGAGCTTCCGGGGCCCGTTGGGGAGGCCCCTGCGCTCGGTGTTCATCCTCTGCCGCCCGGCCGGCCCGCTCCATGGCGTCCACCCTGCGCTCGCTTGGCGTTACGGCCCGGCTGGGTGCTGCGGCTGTGCCTGCGTCTGTGCCTGTGCCTGTGCCTGTGCCGGCTCCGGATCCAACTCCTGTGTGCTCGCTTGGTGTTACGGCTCGGCCGCGGGTTACGGCTGCGCCGCTGCCTGCGGGTGAGCCGCCGTCAGCAGTGCCAGTCGGGTCCGGGCGTCGGCGGCCTCGGCCGCGCCGGCCGCTTCGAGGAGCGCGAGGCCCCGGCGGACGGCGTCCAGCGCGGCGGGCCGCTCCGCCGGGGGCAGGCAGTGCCCGATGCCGAGCTGGGCGCGGGCCTCGTCGAGCGGGCTGTCGCTGCGGCGGGCGAGTTCGAGCGCGCGGCGGTGCCGGTCGAGGGCCGCGGGCAGGTCGCCGAGGTCGGCGGCGAGCAGGCCGAGGCTGTTGAGCACCTCGGCCTGGGCCTGCAGGTCCCCGTCGGCCTCGAAGGTCTCCAGCGCCCCGTGCAGCAGGCCGGTGGCAGCGGCCCGGTCGCCGGTCGCGCGCAGCGCCAGCGCCAGGCCGTGCAGCGCGTTGGCCTCGCCGTGCGGGTTGCCCGTGGTCCGGAAGACCGCGGCGGCCTCCCGCTGGAGCTCGACCGCGGCGGCGGTCCGCCCGGTCACCAGGTGCAGTTCGCCCAGCGCGCTGAGGGTGCTGGCCTCGCCCTGCCGGATGCCGAGCTCCCGGCAGCGGGCGAGCGCCAGGTCGAGCAGGTCCCGGGCCTGCGGGTGGGCGCCCTGGAGCAGCCGGATCCGGCCCAGCAGCCACGCCGCGTTGGCCTCGCTCTGCCGGTCGCCGAGCTCGCGGGCGATCGTCAGCGCCTGCTCCAGCAGGTCGCCGCTGTCGGCGGTCCGCCCGCAGCAGTACCGGAGGTCGGCCAGGTCGCTCAGCGCGTGCGCCTCGCCGGCCCGGTCGCCGAGCGAGCGGTAGGCGGCCAGCGCGGCGGCCAGCAGTTCCTCCGCGATGTCGGTCTCGCCGAGCATCCGGCGGGCCCGGCCGAGGTCCCAGAGGGTGTGCGCCTCGCCCTGCGGGTCGCCGAGCTCCCGGTAGCCGGCCAGCGCCCGGCCGTACAGTTCGACCGCGCGGGCCAGGTCGCCGCTCTGGTAGGCGAGTCGGCCGCGCTCCCAGGCCGAGTGGGTCCGGCCGTGTGCGTCGCCCAGCTCGCGGTACAACTGCTCGGCGCGGTCGAACAGTTCGGCGGACTCTTCGAACCGGCCGGCCAGCCGGTGGGCGCGGCCGGCCCGCCACAGCGCCTCCGCCCGGTCGAGCGACCGGCCCTGGGCGGCGGCCGCCTCGGCGGCGGCCAGGTGCAGCGCGGCCTCCTCGGACCGCGGACCATCCAGCTCCAGGATCGGGGCGAGCGCCGCGGTGATGACGCTGCGGCGCTGCGGGTCGCCGCTGCGGGCCATGGCGGCCAGCAGGTTGTTCCGTTCGGCGCGCAGCCAGTCCCGGGCCCGCTCGGGGGAGTCCACGTCGGGGGCGGGCCGGGGCGCCGGGCCGGTCGGCGCCGGACGGTGGCCGCGGTAACGGGCCAGCCGGTGGCCGGCCCGCTCGGCGGTGTCCTGGTAGTGGTCCAGCAACCGGCGGCCGGCGATCTCCCGGCGGGCCGGCGGCTCCTCCTCGGCCAGCGTCCGCGACCAGGACCGGACCAGGTCGTGCATCCGGTAGCGGCCCGGGGTCGGCTGGGCGAGCAGGTGGTGGCCGAGCAGCGACTCCAGCAGCCGTTCCGCACCGCGGCGGTCGGCGCCGAGCAGGTGCGCCGCCGCGCAGACCTCCAGGTCCTCCCCGGGCAGCACGCCCAACAGGCGCAGCAGCCGCTGCTCCTCCGGCGGCAGGTCCCGGTACGAGGCGCGGAACAGGGCGGCCAGGTCGCGGTCCTCGTCGCGCAGCAGGCCGAGCCGGTGCCGCTCCTCGCGCAGCTCCTCCACCAGGGCGGCGGCGGTCAGCCGGGGGCGGTGCCGCAGGCGTGCCCCGAGGATCCGCAGGGCCAGCGGCAACCGTCCGCCCAGCCGGGCCAGTTCGGCGAAGTCGGCGAGCTCGCCGATCGCGGGGGCGGTGGGGCTGGCAGGGTCGGTGGTGGGCGTGGGGACGGGCAGGGGGCCGGCCCCGGCGGCGCGGCGGAGCAGGTCGACCGCGTCGTCCTCGGGGAGCACGTCCAGGGTCAGCAGGTGGGCGTCGTCCAGTCCGACCAGTGGGCTGCGGCTGGTGACCAGCACCAGGCAGCCGGTGCTGCCGGGGAGCAGCGGCCGGACCTGGGCGGCGCTGGACGCGTTGTCCAGCAGGACCAGGGTCCGGGTGCCGGACAGCCGGGCCCGGTAGAGCGCGGCCCGGTCGGTCAGCCCGCTCGGGATCCGGTCGGCCGGCACGTCGAGCGAGCGCAGCAGGGTCTCCAGCGCGTCCTCGGCGCTGAGCGGCTCCAGCCCGGCGGTGTGGCTGCGCAGGTCCAGGAACAGCTGACCGTCCGGGAAGCGCTCGCCCACCCGGTGGGCGGTGCGGACCGCGAGCGCGGTCTTGCCCACCCCGCCCATGCCGGTGATCACGCACAGCACCACCATGCCGGCCTCGGTGCCCTCCGGAGCCAGCCGGGCCACCCCGGCGAGGAACTCGCCCTCCACCGTCCGGCCGGTGAACAGGCGGCTGTCGGAGGGGAGTTGACGCGGACCCCGGGCCGCGGCCACGGGAATGGGCAGGGGCGGGAGCATCGGCGGGAGCACGGGCGCCGGCGCGGGCGCGGACGCGGGTGCCGGGGCGGGTGCCGGGGCGGACGGGGGAGCGGGGGGCGCGGGACGGTCGGTGGCGGGGCGGTCGGTGGCGGGGCGGGTGGCCGCGGCGACCAGCTGCTCGCGGCGGCCGGCCGGCAGGGCGAGCCCGTCCGCCAGCCGGGCCACCGAGGACAGCCGGGGCCGACGGCGGCCGGCCTCCAGCATGCTGATCGAGTGGACGGAGACGCCGGAGCGGTCGGACAGCTCCTCCTGGGTCCACCCGGCGGCCAGCCGAAGGTCCCGCAGCAACGCGCCGAACTCCACTGCCATTCCCCTGTTCCCCGAACGGTCGCGCCGCACGGACCGGTCGGCCGGAACGGCGTCCGATCGTAACGGGGCCACCCCGATCCGCGGCCCGCCCCCGAACCATCGCAGGTGACAGCCCGACCGCGGTCCGTTCTGCCCCGGCGCCGTCGCCCGTCCTGCCTGACGCGGCGCTAGGTGCCGTTGCCGGGGCTTCGGGCGGCGGTGCTCAGGCCGCGGTGATCGGGCGGACGGTGGTGGTGGGGTGCGTGGCGGTGAGGGCGGCGGTGTGGGTGGTGACGAGGTGGCGGAGGGCGCGGTCGGTGGCGGGGTCGGCGGGGGTGAGGGTGAAGAGGCGGTGGGGGCCGGTGGTGAGGATGTCGTAGTGCAGGCGGAGGTCGCCGGCTTCGGGGTGGCGGACGCGTTTGGTGCCGGTGGCGCGGTCGAGGACGGTGTGGTCGTCCCACCAGAGGGTGAATTCGTGGCTGTGGGAGCGCAGTTCGGTGAGGAGGGCAGTGAGGCGCGGGTCGTCGGGGTGGTGGGCGGCGGCGGTGCGGAGGTGGCCGACGGTCTCGCGGGCGACCCGGGGCCAGTCGAGCTGGGTGGCGCGGGTGGCCGGGTCGAGGAAGAGCATCCGGGCGGTGTTGTCGGTCGGTCCGGTGCCGAAGCCGGGGCCGAACAGGGCGCGGGCGGCCGGGTTGTGGGCCAGCACGTCGAGCCGGTGGTCGGTCAGGTAGGCCGGGAACAGCGGTATCCCGTCCAGCAGTTGGCGCAGCGAGTCGCGGACGAGGGCGTGCGGCGGGCGCGTCGAGGGCCGGACGGGGGTCTCCCGGCGGGCGATCAGGTGCAGGTGGCGGTGCTCGTCCGGGGTGAGGCGCAGGGCTTCGGCGAGGGCGTCCAGGACGGCGCTGCCCGGGGTGCCGACCCGGCCCTGTTCGAGGCGGACGTACCACTCGACGCTGACGGCGGCGAGTTGGGCGACCTCCTGGCGGCGCAGCCCCGGGGTGCGGCGGCGCGGCCCGCGCGGCAGGCCGACGTCCTCGGGCTGCAGGCGGGCGCGCTTGGCCCGGAGGAAGGCGGCCAGTTCGGCCTGCGGGGACGGGGCGCGCTCGGTCATGCTCCCGATCATCGGCGCGGGCCGGGCGGCCCGTCCAGTGCCGAGGCTGGTACGCCGGGTGCCACCATCCTGCGGGCCTCCCCAACTGTCGCGGGGCGGGGGAGGGTTGGGCCGTCCGAAGCCAGCTCCGACGATCGACGGGGAGTCCCGCGCCATGTCACGTCCGTTCCGTACCCGCGCTGTT
Source organism: Kitasatospora sp. NRRL B-11411 (assembly GCF_000721345.1). NCBI lineage: Bacteria > Bacillati > Actinomycetota > Actinomycetes > Kitasatosporales > Streptomycetaceae > Kitasatospora > Kitasatospora sp. NRRL B-11411. The sequence goes on from NZ_JOGH01000102.1 coordinate 20,927, forward strand.
GTCCGTGGCGGGGCCCCCGCTGTCCGCGGCGAGGGCCCCGCTGCCGGGGGAGAGGTCTCCGTCCGGCGTTCGCGCCGTTACCGCACCGCCGCGGTCGCGCTGTCCGCCGCTGCCGTGCTGACGCTGCTGGGGGCCGCCGATTCGAGTGCTCAAGTGGGCCGGAAGGAGGCCGAGTTCGGGCGGGTGTCGGTCCGCTCCGGGGTCCCGGTCGGGGCGGCGCGGTTCACCGTCACCAGCCCGGACATCGTCAACGGCCGCTTCCCGCAGGAGCATTGGGCGAACGCCTTCGGCTGTGACGGCGGCAACCAGCCGCTGCGGCTGGCCTGGAGCGGCGCTCCGGCCGGCACCCGGAGCTTCGCCGTCACGATGTTCGACCCGGACGCGCCGACCGGCTCCGGGTTCTGGCACTGGCTGGTCTGGGACGTCCCCGCCACCGCCACCGGACTGGGCGCGACGCCGCCGGCCGGGGCGGTGACGGGCGCCGACGACGCGGGCGTGCAGGGCTACTTGGGCCCCTGCCCGCCGGTCGGCGACCGTCCACACCGCTACCGGATCACCGTCTACGCCCTGGACACCCCGAGCCTGGCGCTGCCGGCCGCCACACCCGCGGCCGTCACCGCGTTCAGCATGAGCGGCCACGTGATCGGGCACGCGCAGACCACGGCGCTGGCCGCGCGGTGAACCGGTGGGCGCCAGGCGGGCCGGCGGGCGACAGGCGAGCTGGCGGACGTCCGACGGGCGTCAGGCAGACCGGCGGGCGTCCGCCGGGACGGCAGGTGAAAGGTGAACTGCCTGGCAAGGTACGTCAGTTGAGCGGGGCCAGGTGGAGTCCGCCGTCGCTCTCCAGGACGGTGCCGGTGAGGTTGCGGTTGGTCGCGGCCAGCACGACCGCCTCGGCGACGTCCGCCGGGGAGGCGATCCGGCGGGTCGGCAACTGGGCGGCGGCCTGGGCGAAGTAGGCGTCCCGGGCGTCCTGGGGCAGGCCGTCCCACCACGGGGTGTCGACCAGTCCGGGGGAGACGGCGTTGATCCGGCGCGGGGCCAACTCCCTTGCCAGCGGCCGGATCATCGCCTCCAGAGCGCCGTTCACCGCGGCCAGTCCGGCGGTGCCGGGCATGCCGGTGCGGGCCGAGATCGCGGTGACCAGGGTGATCGACCCGTCCTCGGACAGGTGCGGCAGCGCGGCCTGCACGGTGGTCAACTGCCCCCAGAACTTGGCCTCGAAGGCGCCGCGCAGGGCGTCCAGGTCGAGTTCGGCGAACGGCCCCGCGCCCTCGGCGCCGCTGAGCGAGACTACCAGCCAGTCCAACGTGCCGATGGTGGACAGGACTTCGGTGATCTGCCCGCGGTCGCCGCCGTCCGCCCGGTGTCCGATCAGCTCCGGGTCGCTGACCGCCAGCGCCTCCAGCCGCTCCTTGCTGCGGCCCGCCACGTGCACCGCGGCGCCCCGGGCGCGCAGTTGGCGGGCGGTCTCCAGCCCGATGCCCGAAGTGCCGCCGACGACCAGTGCGGTGCGCTCGCCCATGTGGTTCCTCCCCAGTGCGGGTTGCGGCCCGTAATTTCGAACCGCTACGTCTCGTCTCGAATTACGGTAGCGTGGCCGCCGTGATCGAGCAAACGCGCCAGGAGCCGCAGCAACCGTCCGACCGGGCGTCAACTCCCGCACGGGCAGGCCGCCGTCGCAGCGAGGAGAGCCGCCGCGCGATCCTCACCGCCGCCTACGAACTGCTCGCCGAGTCCGGGTACGCCCGCCTCACCGTCGAAGGCATCGCCGCCCGGGCCGGCACCGGCAAGCAGACCCTCTACCGCTGGTGGCCCGGCCGGGCGGACGTCCTGCTCGAAGCCGTCACCGCGTACGCCCGGCAGCACATCCCGCTGCCCGACACCGGCGACCACGCCGCCGACCTGCACGCCTTCCTCGCCGCCACCTTCGCCGCCGCCACTCCGCCCACCACCGACGCCCTGCGCGCCCTGATGGCCGAGGCCCAGATCGACCCCGCCTTCGGCGAACGCTTCCACGACACCCTGCTGCGCCCCCGCCGCGAAGCCCTCGGCACCCTGCTCGCCCGCGCCCACGCCGCCGGCGCGCTCGCCCCCCACCTCACCCCCGCCACCGCCGCCGAACTCGCCTTCGGCCTGCTCTGGTACCGGCTGCTCGCCACCCACGAACCCCTCGACGAGCAGCTCGCCACCCTCCTCACCCGCACCCTGCTGCGCTGACCGCCCGGCGGCCGGGGCGCCCGCCTGTTTCCGGCGGATGTCCAGCCGCACCCCGCCCGCAAGCCCGTCGAACGACTGAACGAGCATGGCGGGGTGCCCACCGAAACGCCCTCCCGACCGTCCCCGCCGCCCGACCCCTCCCGACCGTCCCCGTCACCGGCCCCCGCCCGACCGTCCCCCGCCCGGACCGGGCTGCGCCGCCTCACCCGGGGCGCCTTCGCCGACCTCACCCCGCTGCGCCACAGCCCCGACTACCGGCGGCTCTGGTTCGGACAGACGGTCTCCTCGATCGGCCAGCAGATGACCACCCTCGCGGTCGGCATCCAGGTCTACGCCCTCACCGGCTCCACCTTCCTCACCGGCCTGGTCGGCATCTGCTCCCTGGTCCCGCTGGTCGTCTTCGGCCTGTACGGCGGCGCCATCGCCGACCGCGTCGACCGCCGCCGCCTCGGCCTGATCGGCTCCGGCGGCCTCGCCGCCGTCTCCGCGCTCCTCGCCGCCCAGGCCCTGCTGGACCTGCGCTCCATCACCCTGCTCTACGCCGCCGTCGCGCTCCAGGGCGGATTCTTCGCGGTCAGCTCGCCCGCCCGCTCCTCGATGATCCCGCGCCTCGTCCCGCGCGAGCAGCTGCCCGCCGCCAACGCCCTCAACACCATCGGCATGAACCTCGGCCAGACCGTCGGCCCGCTCCTCGGCGGCGTCGCCGTCGCCGCGTACGGGGCGCAGAGCGCGTACCTGGCCGACACCGTCGCCTTCGCCGCCACCCTCTACGCGATGTGGCGCCTGCCCGCGATGCGCCCGCAGAGCACCACCGGCAAGCGCGCCACCGTCCTCGACGGCCTGCGCTTCCTGCGCACCCAGCCCAACCTGCGGACCTCCTTCGCCGCCGACCTCGCCGCGATGATCTTCGGCCTGCCGCGCGCCCTCTTCCCCGCCATCGTCCTCCCCTTCTACGGCGGCGACGCCGGCACCGTCGGCCTGCTCGCCGCCGCCCCCGCCGTCGGCGCCCTGGCCGGCGGCCTCTTCTCCGGCTGGATCGGCCGCATCCACCGCCACGGCGTCGCCGTCCTCACCTCCGTCGCCGCCTGGGGCCTGGCCATCGCCGCCTTCGGACTCGTCCGCAACCTCCCGCTCGGCCTGCTCCTGCTCGCCGCGGCCGGCTGCGCCGACACCGTCTCGATGATCTTCCGCAACACGATGATGCAGGTCGCCGCCCCCGACGAGATGCGCGGCCGCCTCCAGGGCGTCTTCATCGTCGTCGTCGCCGGCGGTCCCCGCCTCGGCGACTTCGAATCCGGCACCGTCTCCTCCCTCACCACCCCCACCCTCTCCATCCTCACCGGCGGCCTCGCCTGCGTCGCCGTCGTCCTCTACCTCGCCCTCCGCCGCCCCGCCTTCCGCCACTACGACGCCCGCCACCCCACCCC
>NZ_JOGH01000103.1:0-24506 GCF_000721345.1 Kitasatospora sp. NRRL B-11411
GCCCCCGTCCCACCGCCCCGCCCGAGGCCCCGCCGCGCACCGGCCGGAGCCCCTCCGGGCCCCCTCCAGGCCCCCTCCGCACCCTGGCCGCCGACCGCCCGGGTCCGCCTCCTAGCATCGGTCTGCACCACCACACGACGGCCCGGTCAACGGGGACGGGGCCGAACACGAGGGGGAAGTCCCATGAAGGCCCGCACGATAGGCACCGCCGCCGCGGCCGCGGTGGCCGCGCTCGCCGCCCGCGACCTGCTCCAGAAGCGGCACGCGCTGCTGCGCAACTTCCCGGTGGCCGGGCACGCCCGCTACCTGCTGGAGCGGATCGGCCCGGAGCTGCGGCAGTACATCGTGACCTCCAACGAGGAGGAGCGTCCGTTCAGCCGCGACCAGCGCAGCTGGATCTACGCCTCCGCCAAGGAGGAGAACAACTACTTCGGCTTCGGCACCGAGGTGGACGTCGCGCACGTGCAGGGCCACGCCTACCTGAAGCAGCGCACCTTCGCCGGCCCGCTGCCCGACGCCCACGACCCGCAGGCGCCGCTGCCCTCGGCCAAGGTGCTGGGCGGCCCGCGCGGGCGCGCCGGGGCGTTCCGCCCGGCCAGCGTGGTGAACGTCTCCGCGATGAGCTTCGGCTCGCTCTCCGGCGCCGCGATCACCGCCCTGAACGAGGGCGCGGCGCAGGCCGGCGCGCTGCACAACACCGGCGAGGGCGGCCTGTCCCCGTACCACCGCAAGGGCGGCGGCGACCTGGTGCTGCAGCTGGGCACCTCGTACTTCGGGTGCCGCAACGAGGACGGCAGCTTCAACCTCGGCAAGCTCAAGGAGGTGGTGGCGTCCGCCCCGGTCCGGGCGATCGAGATCAAGCTCTCGCAGGGCGCCAAGCCGGGCCTGGGCGGCATGCTGCCGGGCGCCAAGGTGACGCCGGAGATCGCCGCGATCCGCGGCATCCCGGTCGGGCAGGACTGCGCCTCGCCGTCCCGGCACAGCGCGTTCGGCGACGCCGACTCGATGCTGGACTTCGTCGAGCTGCTGGCCGCCGAGACCGGCCTGCCGGTCGGCATCAAGAGCGCGGTCGGCGAGCTGGGCTTCTGGCAGGAGCTGGCCTCGATGATGGCCCGCGGCGACCGCGGCGTGGACTTCGTGACCGTCGACGGCGGCGAGGGCGGCACCGGCGCGGCCCCGCGGATGTTCGCCGACTCGGTGTCGCTGCCGTTCCGGATGGGCTTCTCCCGGGTCTACGGCACCTTCGCCGAGCTGGGCCTGACCGACCGGCTGACCTTCATCGGCTCCGGCAAGCTCGGCCTGCCCGAGAACGCCGCGGTGGCCTTCGCGCTGGGCGCCGACATGGTCAACGTGGCCCGCGAGGCGATGCTGTCGATCGGCTGCATCCAGGCCCAGAAGTGCCACACCGACCGCTGCCCGACCGGCATCGCCACCCAGAACCCGTGGCTGGCCCGCGGCATCGACCCGGCCTCCAAGGCCACCCGGGCCGCGGTCTACCTGCGCACCCTGCGCCGGGAGTTGACCAAGGTCTCCTCGGCCGTCGGCGTCGCCCACCCGTCGCTGATCACCCCCGAGGACATCGAGGTGCTGAACGGCGACTACGAGGCCCGCACGCTGGCCTCGGTCTACGGCTACAAGGAGGGCTGGGGCCGACTCGGCCCGGAGCTCGCCGAGGAGATCACCCGCCTGCTCACCGCCTGAGCCGTCCGGCCTCAGCGCACCAGCAGCGCCACGCCGACCGCCGCCGTCGCCGCCAGCACCACCACGGCGGCGACGTGCACCGCGACGTCCCAGGCCCAGGAGCGCCGGTCGGCCGCCGGGTCCAGGGTGAACTCGGCCGGGTCCGCGGGCGTGTGGTGCACCGTCACCTCGCGCCCGCGCGCCCGCGCCGGGTCGGCCAGGTGCGCGGTGCAGTGCGCGGTGACCTCGGTGCCGTCGCGGGTGGTGAACGCGACGACGGGGGTGAGGGTGGTGAGGGTCGAGCCGTCGTCCTCGTCGACCCGGTCGTCCCGGAACACGGCGACGATCCGCCCCGGCACCGCGTCCATCGCGGCCAGCCGCTCCCGCTTCGCCCGCCGGTCCCGGACGGTCCCCGGCAGGTGCCCCAGGCCGGACAGCGCCCACGGGCCCGCGCCGCCGACCAGCGCCCACGGCCAGGCCCAGCGGACGGCGGCCAGCGCCACCAGGCCCGCGTACACCGCGAACAGCGCGCCCGCCGGGCCCGCCAGCCCGCGCGAGGGCGGTTCGGGGGCGTTGGCGAAGCGGTGCTCGGCGGGTCGGCCCGTGGGGTGGCTGACCCCGATCTCCCGGCCCGCCCAGGCCGCGGTGAGCGTCTCGCCGCGCCCGTCGTCGCCCTGGACGACGACCTCCCGCCCGGTGTCCGGGTCCCGCCAGGAGACCGTCACCGGGATGCCGCCGATCCGCGAGGCGCCGTGCCGCACCTCGCCGACCCGCTCGATCCGCCCGGCCAGCCGGACGGTCCGCTGCGCCTTCGTCACCCCGGCCAGCGAGCGCACCGCGCCGACCAGCGCCACCGCGCCCCACGCCGCGCACCACAGCCGCAGGAACCAGTCCCACCCCATGCGCCCTCCCCGGCCGCCGCCCTCTCCCGGAGCACCCTGCCCGATCGGACGGCCCCGGACACACCGGTGCCCGCCGGACCGGGTCCGGCGGGCACCGCGGGCGCGGGGCGGGCTCAGCCCTCGCCGCCGCCGTCCTGCTCCGCCGGCTCCTTCTTCGCCGGGGCGCCGTGCACGGTGCCGTCCGGGTTGGAGCCGCGGAAGGAGAGCAGCACCACCAGGATGCCGCCGCAGACGATCGCCGAGTCGGCCAGGTTGAAGACCGCGAAGTGCTGGACCGAGATGAAGTCGACCACGTGCCCGCGGAACACCGACGGGGAGCGGAACAGCCGGTCGGTGAGGTTGCCGAGCGCGCCACCGAGCAGCAGGCCCAGCGCGATCGCCCAGGGCAGGCTGTACAGGCGGCGGGCGATCCGCCAGATCACCACGATGACGCCGGCCGCGATCGCGGTGAACAGCACCGTCATCGCCTGGCCCATGCCGAACGCGGCGCCGCCGTTGCGGATCACCTGGAAGGTCATCCAGTCGCCGATCACCTTGATCGGCTCGCTGCGGCCCTCCAGTTCGGAGACCACCAGCAGCTTGGAGCCGAGGTCGATCAGGTAGGCGAGCACCGCGACGGCCAGCAGCAGGCCGATCCGGCGGCGGCGGACCACCACGCGGGCGCCCTCGGCCGCGGTCGCGCCGGCCTCCCCGGCCGGGTGTTCCGGCTCGGCCGCCGGGCGGCTCACCGGCTCACCCGCCCCGCTGGGTCGGGCGGTGGGGACGGCGTCGTCCTGGGTCTGGTGGGAACCTGGCGTGCTGATGATCCGCTCCGCTGCCGTGTGGAATGCCGGGTGGAATGCCGGTCGACGTACTGGGGACGAGGGTACGGCACCACCCGCCCCGTTGGCCGCCGCGGCCGGAAACCTCCGGCCCGCGGGGACGGCCGACCGGCATCCGCGGTCAGCGGCGTTCCTGCTTGGCCTTGCAGCTGACGCAGAGCGTGGCGCGCGGGAAGGCCTGCAGGCGGGCCTTGCCGACGGGCTGGCCGCAGGACTCGCACAGGCCGAAGCCGGTGCCCTCCAGCCGGGCCAGGGCGCGCTCGGTCTGGGCGAGGCTGTCGCGGGCGTTGCTGGCGAGCGCGAGCTCGCTCTCCCGGTTGATGTTCTTGGTGCCGGCGTCGACCTGGTCGTCGCCCGCGCCGTCGTTGGAGTCCCGCATCAGACCGGCGACGGCGGCCTCGGAGGCCTCGATCTCGGCGCGCAGGCGGACGATGTCGGCGGCCAGCTCCTCGTGCAGCTCGGCGACCTCCTCGGCCGTCCACGGGTCCTCGCCGGGGCGGACCGGCAGCTCGGCCGGGTCCACCGCCTCGGCGCCGCCGCGGGCTCCCGCGCCCGCCGGCACGTGGGTGCGGCTGCTCGCCGCGGTGTGTCCGGTGGTGCCGGTCTTTCGCCGCGCAGTACTCACGGTCCCCTCCCCTGGGTCGCCCGCCACGGCCTCGCGCGACCTCCTGGTCACGGTTCCTGTCGCCTTCTCAGCCATGGCTTTCGACCTCATTCACGAATGATCAGAAGCGTCGGTTCCCGACGATCTTGCCGGTCCCGGAACGATAAACCCCATCGAATCGCCCCACAACGGGACATACCGAAGCGCCTCACCGATCCCACCCGCGCAGCCGCCGTCGGGCCGGCGCTGCACAAGTTGTGCCCAGATCGCCCCCGGCTAACCACCCGGCCCCCGGCTCGCGGGTGCGCAAAGCGGCTTGCGGGGGCCGATACACTGGGCCCTGCAAGGCGCAGATGGGACGAGTACCGACGTACGCAGCCAGGAGCGACCCGGGGGCGGTGGGAGCCCGGGGGTGTGCGCGGCGGGAAGATCACCCCGGAGCCGCCGGAAGAACGGCCCGCGCGAGCGGGCCCAGTAGAACCGGCCGCAAAACCCAAAGAGAGGGCCGCAGCGCGCGCGGTCAAGGAGGGTGGTACCGCGGGGCGGCTCGCCGTCTCGTCCCTCCGTCGGAGCCAGTCCACGCATCCGCCGGAGGTTGAACGCCCGCCATGCCCCCCGTCTACAACGCCGTCCCGAACGCCGTCGACCTGCCCGCGCTGGAGCACGGGATCCTGTCCTTCTGGCAGGACAACCAGGTCTTCCAGCGCAGCCTGGAGCAGTCCGAGGGCCGCCCCGAGTGGGTGTTCTACGAGGGCCCGCCCACCGCCAACGGCATGCCGGGCGCGCACCACATCGAGGCCCGCGTCTTCAAGGACGTCTTCCCGCGCTTCCGCACCATGAAGGGCTACCACGTGGCCCGCAAGGCCGGCTGGGACTGCCACGGCCTGCCGGTCGAGCTCGCGGTGGAGAAGGAGCTGGGCTTCTCCGGCAAGCCGGACATCGAGAAGTACGGCATCGCCGAGTTCAACGCCAAGTGCCGCGAGTCGGTGACCCGACACACCGACGCCTTCGCCGAGCTGACCGAGCGGATGGGCTACTGGGTCGACCTCGACCAGGCCTACCGCACCATGGACCCGTCCTACATCGAGTCGGTCTGGTGGTCGCTGCAGCAGATCTTCGACAAGGGCCTGCTGGTCCAGGACCACCGGGTCGCCCCCTGGTGCCCGCGCTGCGGCACCGGCCTCTCGGACCACGAGCTGGCCCAGGGCTACGAGACCGTGGTCGACCCCTCGGTGTTCGTCCGCTTCCCGCTCACCTCCGGCCCGCTGGCCGGCACCGCCGCCCTGCTGGTGTGGACCACCACCCCGTGGACGCTGGTCTCCAACACCGCTGCCGCCGTCCACCCCGGGGTGACCTACGTGGTCGCCACCGACGGCACCGAGCGCCTGGTGGTCGCCGAGCCGCTGCTGGCCAAGGCCCTCGGCGAGGGCTGGGAGGCCACCGGCGAGTCCTTCACCGGCGCCGAGATGGAGCGCTGGGCCTACCGGCGACCGTTCGAGCTGGTGGAGATCCCGGACGCGCACTACGTGCTGACCGCCGACTACGTCACCACCGAGGACGGCACCGGCATCGTCCACCAGTCGCCCGCCTTCGGCGCCGACGACCTCGCCACCTGCCGCCGCTACGGCCTGCCCGTGGTCAACCCGGTGGAGACCGACGGCACCTTCGCGCCCGAGGTTCCGCTGGTCGGCGGGGTGTTCTTCAAGAAGGCCGACGAGACCCTGGTCGCCGACCTGCAGGCCCGCGGCCTGCTGTTCCGCCACCTCCCGTACGAGCACAGCTACCCGCACTGCTGGCGCTGCCACACCGCGCTGCTCTACTACGCGCAGCCGTCCTGGTACATCCGGACCACCGCCGTCAAGGACGCGATGATCCGCGAGAACGAGGCCACCAACTGGTACCCGGAGACGGTCAAGCACGGCCGCTTCGGCGACTGGCTGAACAACAACATCGACTGGGCGCTGTCCCGCAACCGCTACTGGGGCACCCCGCTGCCGATCTGGCGCTGCGCCGACGACCACCTGACCTGCGTCGGCTCGCTCGCCCAGCTCTCCGAGCTGACCGGCACCGACCAGTCCGGCCTGGACCCGCACCGCCCGTACATCGACGAGGTCACCTTCCCCTGCCCGCAGTGCTCCACCACCGCGGTCCGGGTGCCCGAGGTGATCGACGCCTGGTACGACTCGGGCTCGATGCCGTTCGCGCAGTACGGATACCCGTACCGCAACAAGGAGTTGTTCGAGAAGCGCTACCCGGCGCAGTTCATCTCCGAGGCGATCGACCAGACCCGCGGCTGGTTCTACACGCTGATGGCCGTCGGCACGCTCGTCTTCGACAGGAACAGCTACGAGAACGTGGTCTGCCTGGGCCACATCCTGGCCGAGGACGGCCGCAAGATGTCCAAGCACCTGGGCAACATCCTGCAGCCGATCCCGCTGATGGACCAGCACGGCGCCGACGCCGTCCGCTGGTTCATGGCCGCCGGCGGCTCCCCCTGGTCGGCCCGCCGGGTCGGCCACGGCACGATCCAGGAGGTGGTCCGCAAGACCCTCCTCACCTACTGGAGCACCGTCTCCTTCCAGGCCCTGTACGCCCGCGCGGCCGGCTGGTCCCCCTCCGCGAACGACCCGGCCCCGGCCGACCGCCCGGTGCTCGACCGCTGGGTGCTCTCCGAGCTGAACACCCTGGTCCGCGAGGTCGACGCCGCCTACGAGGCGTACGACACCCAGCGGGCCGGCAAGCTGCTGTCCGGCTTCGTCGACGACCTGTCCAACTGGTACGTCCGGCGCGGCCGCCGCCGCTTCTGGCAGGGCGACGCCGCCGCGCTGGCCACCCTGCACGAGGCGCTGGAGGCCGTCACCCGGCTGATGGCCCCGCTCACCCCGTTCATCACCGAGCGGGTCTGGCAGGACCTGGTCGTCCCGGTCACCCCGGACGCCCCGCTCTCCGTGCACCTCAGCAGCTGGCCGGTCGCCGACGAGACGCTGGTCGACGCCGAGCTGTCCCGCCACGTGGCACTGGTCCGCCGCCTGGTCGAGCTCGGCCGGGCCACCCGCGCCGAGTCCGGCGTCAAGGTCCGCCAGCCGCTGTCCCGCGCGCTGATCGCCGCCCAGGGCTGGGAGGAGGTCCCCGCCGACCTGCGGGCCCAGATCGCCGACGAGCTCAACGTGCTGGCCCTGGAGTCCCTCGCCGAGGTCGGCAGCTCGCTGGTCGACACCTCCGCCAAGGCCAACTTCCGGGCGCTGGGCAAGCGCTTCGGCAAGGGCGTCCAGGACGTCGCCAAGGCCGTCGCCGCCGCCGACGCCGCCCGGCTCTCCGCCGAACTGCGCGCCACCGGCACCACCTCGGTCGAGCTGAACGGCGAGAGCGTCGCGCTCTCCCCCGAGGAAGTGATCATCACCGAGACCCCGCGCGAGGGCTGGTCCGTCGCCAACGAGTCCGGCGCCACCATCGCCCTCGACCTGGCGATCAGCCCCGAGCTCAAGCGCCTCGGCGTGGCCCGCGACGCGATCCGGCAGATCCAGGACGCCCGGAAGAACTCCGGCCTGGAGATCACCGACCGGATCCACCTCCAGCTCACCAGCACCGACCCGGAGACCCGGGCCGGCCTCACCGAGCACCAGTCCATGATCGCCGCCGAGGTCCTCGCCGAGTCCCTCGGCCTGACCCTCACCGACCCGGACGCCCCGCGCTTCACCGACGAGAACCTCGCCCTGGAGTTCACCCTCCGCAAGGCCTGATCCCCCCGCAGTTCCCCGCGCCCCCCGGCAGAAGGCGACAGCCGGGGGCGCGGGGAACTGCGCGCCCGACCGGGCACCTCGGCGAGGTCGCGAGGAGGCGGCGAACCACCACCCTCCTCGCGATCATCGCTGACGGCCCCGCCCGCACGGCGTACGCACGGCGAAGGGCGCCCCCAGCCGTGAAGGCCAAGGGCGCCCTTTCGGTGACGCGTCGCGGAGCGCCTAGTTGTCGCCGTCCTCGTCGATCAGGAAGCCGCGCATCGGAGCGGGCGCCTGCTGCATCGGCTGCGGGGGCTGCGGCCGCACGGCCGCCATCGGCTGGGTCATGCCCGCCGGCGCCATCGCCCCGTTGCCGCTGCTCGCCGAGGCACCGCCGAAGGACGGGGCGCCGGACGAACCGCCGAAGGAGGAACCGCCGAAGGACTGGTTCCCGCCGAAGGACGGGGTGGAGCCGAAGGACGGCGCCGGGGAGGACATCGCGCTGGCACCGGCGGGCGCCATCGACGACGCGGCCGGCGGCAGCGACGCGGTGGCGGGGATCCGCGGCGGGGCGAGCGAGTCGTCCGCCTGCGACTCCAGCTGGCGCAGCTGGGTCTCCAGGTAGGACTTCAGCCGCGTGCGGTACTCGCGCTCGAAGGCGCGCAGGTCCTCGACCTTGCGCTCCAGGGTGGCGCGGGCGGACTCCAGCGAGCCCATCGCGACGCGGTGCTTCTCCTGGGCGTCCCGCTCCAGGGCGTCGGCCTTGGCACGGGCGTCCCGCTCCAGGCCCTCGGCGCGGCTGCGGGCCTCGCCGACGATCTTGTTGGCCTCGGAACGGGCCTCGGAGATGGCCTGGTCCGCGGTCTGCTGGGCGAGCGCCAGGACGCGGGCGGCGCTGTCGCCACCGGGGTTCTGCTGCTGCTGCATCGGGTTGCCCATCGGGCCGCCCATCGGCTGCAGCTGCTGCCCGCCCATCGGCTGGAGCTGCTGCCCGCCCATGGTCTGGCCCATCTGCTGCTGCATCGGGTTGCCCATCGGCTGCAGCATCTGGCCGCCCATCGGCTGGACCAACTGCTGCTGGCCGCCCATGGTCTGGCCCATCTGCTGCTGCATCGGGTTGCCCATCGGGCCGCCCATGCCCTGCTGCGGACCGGCAGGCAGCTGCGGGGCGCCGGAGGGCAGGCCGAGCGGCTGGTTGCCCATGCCCTGCTGGTTGCCCATCCCCTGCTGGGGGCCGGCGAGCTGCTGGGGGCCGCCGAGCTGCTGCGGACCGGGGCCCTGCTGACCGGGCACCGGCGGGCCGGATATGGCGGCGGGGACGGGAGCGCCGGGGCGGCCGCCGTCCTGCGGAGCCTGCTGCTCCTTGCGCATGTTCGCCTGGTTCTGCGCGGCGGCACGCGTGGCGGCGGCCAGCTTGGCGCGCAGGTCCTCGTTCTCGCGCAGCAGGCGGGTCAGCTCGGCTTCGACCTCGTCGAGGAAGGCATCGACCTCGTCCTCGTCATAGCCTTCGCGCAGCCGGACGGTCGTGAACTGCTTGTTCCGAACGTCCTCGGGGGTCAATGGCATCTCTTCACCTCAACGTGATCGTCGGACCGGCATCCTGTCGCATCGTTCAGAACGACAGGCGCTGCACGAGCGAGATCAGGACATACACAATGATCATCAGTACGAAGAAGGACAGGTCGAGCGCCACGCCCCCGAGACGCAACGGCGGAATGAAACGCCGAAGAAGCTTGAGTGGCGGATCCGTGACAGTGTACGTGGCCTCCAGCACCACGACCATGGGCTTCCCGGGACGCCATGAACGGGCGAACTGGAACACCCAGTCCATGACGAGTCGGAAGAGCAGGATCAGCAGGAACACGGTCAGCACCCAGTAGAGCACCGAACCGAAGATCCCCATCGCGTCTCCCTCTCCCTGTCCGACGTACCGTCAGTGACGCTCTGTCAACAGACCCACACATGTAGTCGTGGTCGGGTCAGCTCTGGTTGAAGAACCCACCCTCGGCGATCCGAGCCTTGTCCTCCGCCGTTACATCGACGTTAGCAGGCGACAGCAGGAACACCTTCTGTGTCACGCGCTCGATACTGCCGTGCAGACCGAAGACCAGTCCAGCGGCGAAGTCTACGAGCCGCTTGGCGTCCGTGTCGTCCATCTCGGTCAAATTCATGATCACGGGCGTCCCGCCGCGGAACTGTTCCCCGATGGTACGGGCCTCGTTGTAGGTCCTCGGGTGCAGCGTGGTGATGCGGTACGGCTCTCGTTCGTTGACGACCTTGGGCATGATCACCGGGGTGCTCTTCTCCAGGTTGCGGTGGCGCTCGGATGTGATGGACGACACGGGAGCCATCCGCGGCTGCTCCTGCCGGATCGGCACCGCGGCGGGCACCGGCTGGGGCGCGATGTGCGCCACGGGCGCCGGCTGCGGGGCGGGCGCGGCGGGAGCGGGGGCGGGCGCGGCCCGGAGGTCCTCGGTCCGGCCGGTGCGGATCGGCTCCGGGTCCGCGTCGTAGTCGTCGTCGGGGTCGTACCCCTGGCTGTCGTAGGTCTCGTCCTCGACCAGACCGAGATAGACCGCCATCTTGCGCATCGCGCCGGCCATGCTGCTGTCTCCTCCGCTCATGCGCCCACCGTGTCGCCCTGCGGATGCCGCGGTTCCCCTACGATCTGTCAGGCCGACGGTCCGTCAGACCGCGGAGAGGCGCTCGGATGCGATCCACGGTTTACCTGCAGACTGATCATCTGCTAGGTTCTGTCCTATTTTGTCCTGCAGTCTGATCTACTTACTCGGTGACGTTACCCGAGCGGTGACCGCACTCCGAGTACCGCCGTACCGACGCGTACGTGTGTCGCTCCGGCGGCGATCGCCTGCTCCAAGTCCCCGCTCATCCCTGCCGAGACCATGGTTGCAGCCGGATGGGCCGCGCGTACGTCGCTTGCGATTTCCGCCAGCCGCGCGAAGGCGCGCGCCGGGTCGCCCGCCAGCGGGCCGGCGAGCGGGGCGACCGTCATCACGCCGTCGAGCCGCAGCCCGGGCGTGTCGGCGATCTTCTCCGCCAGCGCGAGCACCTCGGCCGGGGCGACGCCCGCGCGGTGCTCTCCTTCCCCGGCCTCCTTGTCCAGGGCCACCTGCACCAGGCAGCCCAGCGGCGGGCGTTCGGCGGCGCGGACGGCGGCGGCCAGCGAGTCGACCAGCCGGGCCCGGTCCACCGAGTGCACGACGTCGGAGTAACGGACCACCGAGCGGGCCTTGTTGGTCTGCAACTGGCCCACGAAGTGCCAGGTCAGCGGGAGTTCGACGCAGCGCTCGGCCTTGGGGGCGGCGTCCTGGTCGCGGTTCTCCGCCACGTCGGTGACGCCGAGCCCGGCGAGCAGCGCGGTGTCCTCGGCCGGGTAGGTCTTGGTCACCACGATCAGGGTGACCTCCGCGCGCGGGCGCCCGGCCGCGGCGCAGGCGTCGGCGATCCGGCGCTCGACCACGTCGAGGTTGGCGCCGAGCTGCTCGTAGCGGGCGCGCTGCCCCTCGGTGAGGGCGGCGGCGAAGTCCGGTCCGCCCGGGAACGGACCGTAGATGTCGTTCGTCATGAGTGTGAGGGCCCCAGCCAGACGTAGCTCGCGAGTCGGCCGGTCCGCTGCTCCCGGCGGTAGGAGTAGTGGTCCGGCGATTCGAGGGTGCAGACGGATGATCGGACCACATCCTGCACGCCCGCCGCGGCGAGCTGTGCGGCGGCCCCGGCGGGGACGTCCAGCGCGGGGGTGCCCCAGGAGGTCTCGGCGTGCGCGGCCGGGACGAGCGCGGCGACCTCGGCGCGCATCGCCTCCGGCACCTCGTAGCAGCGGCCGCAGACCGCGGGGCCGATCGCGGCCAGCATCCGCTCGGGGCGGGCGCCCAGTTCGCGCATCGCGGCGACCACCGCGGGGACGACCCCGGCGGCCAGGCCCGGCCGGCCCGCGTGCGCCGCGCCGACCACGCCGGCGGCGGGGTCGGCCAGCAGCACCGGGGTGCAGTCGGCGGTGAGCACGGCCAGGGCCAGCGGGCGGTCGGTGACCACCGCGTCGACGGTCGGGGCGGTGCCCTCGGGCTGGCGCTCCGTCACCACCGCGACCTCGGCGCCGTGCACCTGGTTCATCCAGACCACATCGGCCGGATCCAGCCCCAGCTCCCCGGCCGCGAAGAAACGGTTCTGCTTGACGGATTCGGACGAATCGCCCACCGCGCCGCCGAGGTTGAGCTCCCCGTACGGCGCGGTGCTCACCCCGCCCCACCGGGTGGTGGAGGCGAAGTGAGCACCGTGTCGGGAGAACGTATGGATCACTTGAGGAAGTCCGGCACGTCGAGCTCCTCCGCGGGGCTCTCGACGTACGGCTGCCGCACCGGCTGCACCTGCGGCGGCACCGGCGGGGCGGCGGCCGTCACCGGGGCCGGGGCCTCGGCGGTGCGCGAGGGCTCCTCGGCGCGGGTGACCGAGCCGATCGAGCCGTAGGACGGGCGGGTGGCCGGGCGCTCCGGGGCCGGGGCGGACGAGGACGCCGCGGACGAGGAGGTCGACTTGACCACCGGCTCGCGGACGATGGCGGGCGGCTGCCCCCCGTCGAACCCGGCGGCGATCACGGTGACCCGGACCTCGTCGCCGAGCGCGTCGTCGATGACCGCGCCGAAGATGATGTTCGCCTCCGGGTGGGCGGCCTCGCTGACCAGCTGGGCGGCCTCGTTGATCTCGAACAGGCCGAGGTCGGAGCCGCCGGAGATGGAGAGCAGCACGCCGCGGGCGCCGTCGATGGACGCCTCCAGCAGCGGCGAGGAGATCGCCATCACCGCGGCGGCCTTGGCGCGGTCCTCGCCGCGGGCCGAACCGATGCCCATCAGCGCCGAACCGGCGTCCGACATGACCGACTTCACGTCCGCGAAGTCCAGGTTGATCAGGCCGGGGGTGGTGATCAGGTCGGTGATGCCCTGCACGCCGGAGAGCAGCACCTGGTCGGCGGAGCGGAACGCGTCCAGCACCGAGACCTGGCGGTCGGAGATCGACAGCAGCCGGTCGTTGGGGATGACGATCAGGGTGTCCACCTGCTCGCGCAGGCTGGCGATGCCGTCCTCGGCCTGGTTGGCCCGGCGGCGGCCCTCGAAGGTGAACGGCCGGGTGACCACGCCGATGGTGAGGGCACCGAGCGAGCGGGCGATGTTGGCCACCACCGGCGCGCCGCCGGTGCCGGTGCCGCCGCCCTCGCCGGCCGTCACGAAGACCATGTCGGCCCCCTTGAGGACCTCCTCGATCTCCTCCCGGTGGTCCTCGGCGGCCTTCCGGCCGACCTCGGGGTTGGCTCCGGCGCCGAGGCCGCGGGTGAGTTCGCGGCCGACGTCGAGCTTCACGTCGGCGTCGCTCATCAGCAGCGCCTGGGCGTCGGTGTTGATCGCGATGAATTCGACGCCCTTGAGCCCGACCTCGATCATCCGGTTGATGGCGTTGACTCCGCCGCCGCCGATGCCGACGACCTTGATGACCGCGAGGTAGTTCTGGGGTGCTGCCACGTCGGGGCCTCTCGCCTCGAATTTCCGGGTCGGCTCCCCTGGATTGTGAAGGCCGACGGATGTCGATGGGTGGGAAGCACGTGGTTCCAACCCGAACCCTAAACTTGAGGTTGAGGGTTATGGCTGTGCCGGTGTCACCTCGGTGTCGAGCACAGCTCGTTGACACAGGACAGTAGGTCGCAACCGGCGCGCGTTTCAACGAACACGCCGAGCTTCCCTTTTTCTTTTGAGCCTATGTGATCATCGACCCCACGGTGAAACCGGGGTGACCACCAAGGGTCGGACCGGAGCCGTGACTCCGTCAATACCGCCCCCGGCTACAGAACTTACCGGATCAGCCGGACACCGCCGGGGCATCCGGCGCACTCACGTCGTAATTCGACGCCTTCCGACCGAGCAGGGCGGTCAGCACCTTCGCCTTCCGACCGGTGTCCTGCGCGCTGCCCCAGCGCACCGTCGCGCCGGAGGCCAGTTTCAGCCGGATGTCGTCGTAGGAGTGGACCGTGAGCGAACCGGCCTGCTGCGCCACCTCCGGCGGCAGGCCGGCCGCCACCGTGACGGCCGCGCGGACCAGGGTCGGGCGGTCGATCACGGACAGCGCGTCCTGCGCGGGCCCGCTCAGGTCGAGCGCCACCACCGGGACGCCGGCGGGGGGTTGCGGCTCGGTGGCGAACTCCACA
Organism: Kitasatospora sp. NRRL B-11411; assembly: GCF_000721345.1. NCBI lineage: Bacteria > Bacillati > Actinomycetota > Actinomycetes > Kitasatosporales > Streptomycetaceae > Kitasatospora > Kitasatospora sp. NRRL B-11411. The sequence continues at coordinate 13,938 of NZ_JOGH01000103.1, forward strand.
CCGTCCGCGTCGACCTGGACGAAGCCGCCGCCCTCGTGCTGGATCGCCGCCACCGGGCGGCGCTCGATGACCTTCACCCGCAGGGTGTGCGGCCAGCCGCGCCAGACCTCGGCCCTGGCCACCCGGGGCACCTTCGCCACCTCGGCCCGGGCCTCGTCCAGATCGACCCGGGCCAGCGGGCCGCGGGCGGTGCCGCCGAGCGCCCGCTCGACGTCCTGCTGGGTCAACCGGCCCGAGTCCAGGCCCTGGACGGCCACCCCCCGGACGTCCAGGGCGGAGGAGAAGAACACCGTCCAGCCGAGCGCCCCCGCCACCAGCACGCCCAGCGCGACCAGCACCGCGACGCCCCGGCGGGACAGGCGGAGCCGGGGCGGGCGGGCGGGGCCGCCCTCCTCCCCCAGCTCCTCCTCGTACTCCTCGTCAGCCACGGCGGCGGCCGCCGCGGGCGGCCTCGATCGCCTCGTACACCATCTGCACCAGCAGGTCGTCGGCGTCCCGGCGGCCGAACTCGGCGGCGGAGCGCGACATCTCCCACAGCTTGGCCGGATCGGTGAGCACCGGCAGCACGTTCTTGAGCACCCAGTCCGGGGTCAGCTCGGCGTCGTCGACCAGCAGGCCGCCGCCCGCCTTGACCATCGGCTGGGCGTTCAGCCGCTGCTCGCCGTTGCCGATCGGCAGCGGCACGAACGCGGCCGGCAGGCCCACCGCGGCCAGCTCGGCCACCGTCATCGCGCCGGCCCGGCAGAGCATCATGTCGGCCGCCGCGTAGGCCAGGTCCATCCGGTCCAGGTACGGCAGCGCCCGGTACGGCGGCATGCCGGGGATGTCGTCGATGGTCGGCAGCTCGTTCTTCGGGCCGACCGCGTGCAGGATCTGCACGCCGTACTGCTGGAGCCGGGGCGCGATCGCCTGCACCGTCTCGTTGAGGCGCCGGGCGCCCTGCGAGCCACCGGAGACCAGCAGGGTGGGCAGCCGCTGGTCGAGGCCGAAGTGGTGCCGGGCCTCCGGGCGGACGGTGCCGCGGTCCAGGGTGGCGATGGTGCGGCGCAGCGGGATGCCGATGTACCGGGAGTCGCGCAGCTTGGAGTCCGGGGTGGAGACCGCGACGAAGTCGCTGTAGCGGGCGCCGATCTTGTTGGCCAGGCCGGGGCGGGCGTTGGCCTCGTGCACCACGATCGGGACGCCGGCCCGCTTGGCCGCCAGGTAGGCGGGCATCGCCACGTAGCCGCCGAAGCCGACCACCGCGTCCGCGTTGACCCGCTCGATCACCTCCTGGGCGGCGCGCACGGTGCCGCGCAGCCGGCCCGGGACGGTGATCAGTTCCGGGGTGGGCTTGCGGGGCAGCGGCACGGCCGGGATCAGCGCCAGCTCGTAGCCGCGCTCGGGGACCAGCCGGGTCTCCAGGCCGCGCTCGGTGCCGAGGGCGGTGATCCCGACGGACGGGTCGTGCCTGCGCAGCGCGTCCGCGAGCGCCATGGCCGGCTCGATGTGACCGGCGGTCCCGCCGCCGGCGAGTACGACATGCACCGAAATTCACCGCTCCCTGCGCGGCGGCCGGGGGGCCTTGCGCGCTGTGGTTTTCCTACCTGGCAGCACCCGGTCCAGGACGGGCCCGAACCGGGAGTTGGCCCCTTTTCGCCATCTGCGGGGCCGGGCAGCCAGCGCTGCCTTCGCCGCCGGGGAGCTGCGTGCGAAGCACAGCAGCAGCCCGACGGCGCACATGGCCGACAGCATCGCGGAACCGCCGTACGAGAACAGCGGCAGCGGGACGCCCGCGATGGGCAGGAGTCCCAGCGCCGACCCCAGGTTGACCACGGCCTGAGCCATGATCCACGTGGTGGCGGCGCCCGCCGCGTACCGCACGAACGGGTCCGTGGTGCCGAGGGCCACTCGGATACCCGCGTAGCCTAGTGCCGCGAAGAGGCCGAGCACCGACAGCGTCCCCACCAGGCCGAGCTCCTCGCCGGTCGCGGCGAAGATGAAGTCGGTGTGGGCCTCCGGGAGTTGCCCCCACTTCTCCACCCCGGCGCCCAGTCCGGATCCGAACGGCCCGCCCGCGGCCAGGGCGTACAGGCCGTGCAGGGCCTGGAAGCAGTCCATCGAGGGGTCGGGCTTGGTGACGCCGACGCAGGAGAGCCGGCCCAGCCGGTGCGGCACCGTGATGATCAGCGCGGTGCAGGCGACCACCGCGATGCCCAGGGTCGCGGCGAACAGCCGCAGCGGGGCGCCGACCATCCAGAGCAGGCCGAACAGGATGGCGATCAGCACCATGGTGGTGCCCATGTCGCCGCCGATCATGATCAGCATCATCAGCACGACGGTGCCGGGCACCAGCGGGACCAGCAGGTGCTTCCACTGGTCCAGCATGTGGGTGCGCTGCTTGCGGGCCAGCAGGTCGGCCGCCCACAGCAGCAGGGCGAGCTTGGCGAACTCGGACGGCTGGACCTGGAAGAAGCCCAGGCTGATCCAGTTCCGGTTGCCGTTGATCCGCACGCCGACGCCGGGGATGGCCACCAGCACCAGCGCGCCCACCACGCCGAACAGCAGCGGGTAGACGGCGGCCCGCAGCACCCGGACCGGGGCCCGGGTCAGTGCCACGGCGATCGCCCCGCCGAGCAGCAGGGCGATCAGCTGCTTGCGGAAGAAGAACGTCATCGGCAGGCCGTACTCGACCACCACGCTCTGCGAGGCGGAGAACACCATCACCAGGCCCAGCACGACCAGCAGCAGCGCGGCGCCCAGGATCAGGTAGTACGGCGTCAGCGGGCGGGCCATCAGGTAGCCGAACCGCTCCCGGGCGGCCCGGAAGCGGGCGATCGGGCCGGCCGACTTGAAGGTGGTGGTGGTCGCCGAGATCAGCTGGAGGCCCTGCGGCGGCTCCTTCTCCCTGGTCGGCACCACGGGCTCCTCACGGTTCGGGTCACGGACGGGAACGCGCCGGGGGTCCTCCGACGGCGAGGCCGCGCCCGGGCGGTGAGCCGCCGGCGGGCGCGACCTCGGGGTGCGTGGCTCAGGGCTGCAGGGCCCGGACGGCGGCGGCGAACAGGTCGCCGCGCTCACCGTAGTTGGTGAACATGTCCATCGAGGCGCAGGCGGGCGCCAGCAGGACGGTGTCGCCCTTCTCGGCGGCGGCGGCCGCGGCCGCGACGATCGAGGCCATCGCTCCGGCGCCAGTCTGGCCCGGTGCGGGCTCGAAGACCGGGACCTGCGGGGCGTGTCGCTCCAGCGCCTCGCGGATCAGCTGCCGGTCCTGGCCGATCAGCACGGCGGCCCGCAGCCGGGGCGCGGCGTCGGCGACCAGCTCGTCGAAGGTGGCGCCCTTGGCCAGGCCGCCGGCGATCCACACCACCGGCCGGTACGCGGCCAGCGAGGCGGCGGCGGCGTGGGTGTTGGTGGCCTTGGAGTCGTCGACGTAGGTGACGCCGTCGAGCTCGGCGACGTGCGCGATCCGGTGCGCGTCGGGGGTGAAGGCGCGCAGCCCGTCCCGGACGGCCTTGGCGTCGACGCCGTAGGCGCGGGCCAGCGCGGCGGCGGCCAGCGCGTTGGTGATGTTGTGCGGGGCCGGCGGGTTGACGTCGGCGACGGCGCCGAGTTCGGCGGCCGCGTTGGCCCGGTCGGCGACGAAGGCCCGGTCGACCAGCAGGCCGTCGACCACGCCGAGGTTGGAGACGGCGGGCGCGTCGAGGCCGAAGCCGACGGCCCGGCAGCCCTCCTCGACGTCGGCCTCGCGGACCAGCGCCTCGGTGGCCGGGTCGGCCAGGTTGTAGACGCAGGCGACCTGGTTGCCCTCGTAGATCCGGCCCTTGTCGGCGGCGTACGCCTCCATCGAGCCGTGCCAGTCGAGGTGGTCGGGGGCGAGGTTGAGGACCGCGCCGGAGTGCACCCGCAGCGAGGGCGCCCAGTGCAGCTGGTAGCTGGAGAGTTCGACGGCCAGCACGTCGTACGGCTCCTCGGCGAGCACGGCGTCCAGCACCGAGACGCCGACGTTGCCGACCGCGGCGGTGCGCTTGCCCGCGGCGGTGAGGATGGAGGCCAGCATCTGGACGGTGGTGGTCTTGCCGTTGGTGCCGGTGACGGCCAGCCAGGGGGCCGGTTCGCCGGTGGCGGGGTGCGGGGTGCGCAGCCGCCAGGCGAGTTCGACGTCGCCCCAGACCGGGACGCCGGCCGCGTCGGCGGCCGCGAACAGCGGGCTGTCGGGGGCCCAGCCGGGCGAGGTGACGACCAGGGCGGTGCCCTCGGGCAAGGTGGCGCCGTCGCCGAGGCGGACGGTGACGCCCTGCTCGGTGAGGGCGGCGGCCTTGGCCGCGAGGCCCGGGCCGTCACCGCCGTCCACCACGGTGACGTGCGCGCCGAGCCCGTGCAGGACGCGGGCGGCACTGATCCCGGAGAGGCCGAGTCCCGCCACGACGACCGGCAGTCCGGCCCACTCCGGGTTGTTCATCCGGTCACCCATCCCGCGTAGAAGAGTCCGAGTCCGACGGCGACGCACAGGCCCTGGATGATCCAGAACCGGACCACGATCAGGACTTCGCTCCAGCCCTTGAGCTCGAAGTGGTGCTGGAGCGGCGCCATCTTGAAAACGCGCTTGCCGGTCATCCGGAACGAGCCGACCTGGATGATCACCGAAAGGGTGATGATCACGAACAGGCCGCCGAGGATGGCGAGCAGCAGCTCGGTGCGGGAGACGATGGCCAGGCCGGCCAGCGCGCCGCCGAGGGCCAGCGAGCCGGTGTCGCCCATGAAGATCTTCGCGGGCGAGGTGTTCCACCACAGGAAGCCGAAGCAGGAGCCCATCAGGGCGGCGGCGACCACGGCGAGGTCCAGCGGGTCGCGGACGTCGTAGCAGGAGGCGGTGGCCTTGATCGCGTAGGCGCAGTTCTGGCCGTGCTCCCACAGGCCGATGAAGGTGTAGGCGCCGAACACCATCACCGAGGCGCCGGTGGCCAGGCCGTCGAGGCCGTCGGTGAGGTTCACGCCGTTCGACATCGCGGCGATCATGAAGTAGGCCCAGATGACGAACAGCACCGGGCCGATCGACCACTTGAAGTCCTGCACGAAGGACAGGTGGTCGGAGGCCGGGGTCAGGCCCCGGCTGTCGCTGAACTGCATGGCCAGGATGGCGAAGGCCAGGGCGACGAAGGACTGGCCGAGCAGCTTCGCCTTGGCCCGCAGGCCCAGCGAGCGGCGCTTGACCACCTTGATGTAGTCGTCCAGGAAGCCGACCAGGCCGAGGCCCGTGGTCAGGAACAGCACCAGCAGGCCGGAGGCGGTGGGCATCTCGCCCGTTATCGCCTTGGTCCCGAAGTAGGCGATCAGTGTCGCCAGGATGAAGGCGATGCCGCCCATGGTGGGCGTGCCGCGCTTGCTGTGGTGCGCCTTGGGGCCGTCGTCCCGGATGTACTGGCCGTAGCCGTGCTTGGCGAGCAGCTTGATCAGGGCGGGGGTGCCGAGCAGGGTCAGCACCAGGCCGATCATGCCGGAGAAGAGGATCTGCTTCACTTCGCGGCACCGTCCGCGAGCAGCGCCTCGGCGACCCTCTCCAGCCCCACCGAACGGGAGGCCTTCACCAGGACCACGTCCCCCGGCCGGACCTGACTGCGCAGCAGCTCGATCGCCGCGTCCGCGTCGGACACCAGCACCGACTCCTCACCCCACGAACCTTCGTTCCTCGCGCCCAGTTCCATCCGGGCCGCCTCGCGTCCGCCGACCGCCACCAGCTTGGTGATGTCCAGCCGCACCGCGAGTCTTCCGATGGTGTCGTGCTCGTCGAGGCTGTCCTCGCCGAGCTCCCGCATCTCACCGAGCACCGCCCAGGTGCGGCGGCGCTCCGGGCCGGTGCCCGCCATCGTCGCCAGGGTCCGCAGCGCGGCCCGCATCGACTCCGGGTTCGCGTTGTAGGCATCGTTGACGACGGTGAGGCCATCGGCCCGGTCGACCACCTCCATGCGCCAGCGGGACAGCGCACCCGCCTCGCTGAGTGCTTCGGCGACGCGGTCGACGGGCATCCCGAGCTCCACCGCCACCGCGGCGGCGGCGAGGGCGTTCGAGACGTGGTGCTCACCGTACAGGCGCAGCTGCACGGGTGCGGAACCGGCCGGGGTGCTGAGCGTGAACTGCGGCCTCCCGGTGGCGTCCAGGCGAACTCCGGTGGCCCGGACGTGGGCGTCCGGGGACTCCCCGAACAGCACGACCCTCGCCCTGGTGCGGCTGCTCATCGCGCGCACCAGCGGGTCGTCGGCGTTGAGGACGGCGACGCCCTCGGGCGAAAGGGCCTCCACCATCTCGCCCTTGGCCTCGGCGATGCCCTCGCGGGAGCCGAACTCGCCGACGTGCGCGGAGCCGACGTTGAGGACCAGGCCGACGGTGGGCGGGGTGATGCCGGTCAGGTACTCGATGTCGCCCTTGTGCCGGGCGCCCATCTCCAGCACCAGGTGACGGGTGGTCGGATTGATCCGCAGCGCGGTCAGCGGGTGGCCGATCTCGTTGTTGGCGTTGCCCGCCGCGTAGACCGTCTCGCCGTGCTTCGTCAGCACCTGGGCAATCAGGTCCTTGGTGGAGGTCTTGCCGGAGGAGCCGGTCAGGCCGACGATCCGCACCTCGGCGGAGCGGGCCACCACGGCGCGGGCGAGCCGGCCGAGGGCCACCACCACGTCGTCCACCAGGATCGCGGGCACGCCGACGGGCCGGGTGGCGAGCACCGCGACCGCGCCGTCGGCGACGGCCTTCGCCGCGAAGTCGTGGCCGTCCACCCGCTCGCCGGCCACGCAGACGAACAGCCCGCCGGGCTCGATCTGCCGGTTGTCGTGCACCACGGCGCCGGTGATCGACGCCTGCGGGTCCGCACTGTCGAGCGTCCCGCCGACGGCCTGCGCCGCCTCCGTGAGGGTCAGGCTGATCACCGGTCTACCTCCGCGTTGTTCGCCCGCTCGTTGTTGCGGTCGCTGGCGCCCTGCTGCTCGATCGCGGTCCGCAGGACCTGCCGGTCGTCGAACGGGCGGACCTCGCCCTTCACGTACTGGCCCAGCTCGTGCCCCTTGCCGGCCACCAGCACGGTGTCGCCGGCGTGGGCCCGGGCGACGGCCAGGGCGATCGCCTCGCCCCGGTCGGGGACGGCGAGCACCTCGCCGCGCTCCGGCTCGGGCACCTCGGCGGCGCCGGCCAGCATGGTGGCCAGGATCGCCAGCGCGTCCTCGGAGCGCGGGTTGTCGCTGGTGAGGACGGCGGTGTCGGCGAGCCGGGCGGCGATGGCGCCCATCGGCCCGCGCTTGTACGGGTCGCGGTCGCCGCCGCAGCCGACGACGACGTGCAGCCGGCCCTTGGTGACCTCGCGCAGCGAGGCGAGGACGGCGCTGAGCGCGTCCGGCTTGTGCGCGTAGTCGACCACGGCGACGTAGTCCTGCCCGGCCTCGACCTTCTCCAGCCGGCCGGGCACCCCGGCCACCCCGGCGACGCCCGCCACCGCGGCGTCCAGGTCGACGCCGGCGGTGACCAGCGCGGTGATCGCGCCCAGCGCGTTGGCGACGTTGAACGGGCCGGGCAGCGGCACCGAGGCGTCGGCCCGCTCGCCGTCCGGGCCGAGCACCCGGAACGTCGAGCCGGACGGGCCGAGCCGGACGTCGGCGGCGCGCCAGTCGGCGGCCGGGTCGCCGGCCGCGGAGAAGGTGGTCATCGGGATCCGGGCCTCGGCGGCCAGCCGGCGGCCGTAGGAGTCGTCCCGGTTGGCGACGCCCCGGCGGGACTTGCCCTCCTCGAACAGCCGGGCCTTGGCCCGGTAGTAGTCCTCCATGTCGGGGTGGAAGTCGAGGTGTTCGGGCGTCAGGTTGTTGAACAGCGCGACGTCGTAGACCACGCCGTCGGTGCGGCCGTACACCAGCGCGTGGCTGGAGACCTCCATCACCACCGCGTCGGCCCCGGCCTCGCGCATCACGCCGAGCACGGCGTGCAGTTCGGTGGCCTCGGGGGTGGTGCGCTCGGACTTGATCCGCTCCTCGCCGACCCGCATCTCGACGGTGCCGATCACGCCGGGCAGCCGGCCGGCCCCGCGCAGGCCGCCCTCGACCAGGTAGGAGGTGGTGGTCTTGCCGTTGGTGCCGGTCAGGCCGATCATCAGCATGCTCGCGCTGGGCGTGCCGTACACCGCGGCGGCCAGCGGGCCCATCGCCTCGCGCGGGCTGTCCACCACCAGCAGCGGGACGCCGGCGTCGGCGGCCAGTTCGGCCCCGGCGGCGTCGGTGAGCACCGCGACCGCGCCGGACGCGACCGCGCCGGCGGCGAACGCCGCGCCGTGGTGGTTGGCCCCGGGGAAGGCCACGTACACGTCGCCGGGGCGCACTGCCCGGGAGTCGTGGGTGACGCCGGTGACGGCGGGCCCCTCCAGGGGGTCCAGGCCGAGCAGCCGGGCCGCCTCGGCGAGGGGCAGCGCCGCGGTGCGGCCGGGTCGGGGCGGGATCGCGGAGGTTTGATCGGGTTTCGGCACGGCCGGAAGGCTATCGGCCCCGCGCCCCCCGGGGCCAAACCGGGCCTGCTCCGTGACGCTGCTCACACGGCGCGGTCCGCGCCCTGGGGTGTCGCTCATCTCAGGGTTTCCAGTCGACGGGCAGGTTCGGCGCCTCGCTGCCGCTCGGCGGGACCTGGAGGGACTTGAGGGTGAACTCCATCACCTGCTTGAAGACGGGCCCGCACAGCTGCCCGCCGAAGTGCCCGTTGACCGGGTTCTGGATGACGCAGGAGACCGTCACCCGGGGCTGGTCGGCGGGCGCGAAGCCGATGAAGGAGGCGGTGTACCCGGAGTACTTGCCGGTCTTCGGGTCCACCCGGTTGGCGGTGCCGGTCTTGCCCGCCACCCGGTAGCCGGGGATCTTCGCGGTGTTGCCGGTGCCCTGCTCGTCGGTGACGACGGACTCCAGCATCTCGGTCAGCGTCTTGGCGGTCTGCTCGGACACCACCCGGTTCTGCGCCCCGGCCGGCGCCGGGGCGAACTTCCCGTCCGGGCCGGTGGTCCCGGCCAGCAGGCTCGGGGCGACCCGCACGCCGCCGTTGGCGATGGTGGAGAACACCGAGGTGGCCTGCAGGGCGTTCACCGACAGGCCCTGGCCGAACGGGATGGTGTACTGCTGCGAGCCGTTCCAGTCCTCGGGCTTGGCCAGGATGCCGCGGGTCTCGCCGGGGAAGCCCAGGCCGCTGGGCTTGCCGATGCCGAACCGGTCCAGGTAGTCGGCCAGCACCTTGTTGGACTCGGCCTGGGTGGCGCCCAGGTGCTCGGCGGCCTCGATGGTGCCGATGTTGGAGGACTTGGCGAGCACGCCCGCCAGGGTCAGGTACCAGGTCTCGTGGTCGACGTCGTCGTGGAACACCCGGTCGGCCCGCTGCAGCGTGTTGGGCACCTCGACGTGGGTGTCCCAGTTCGCCTTGCCGGTGTCCAGCACCGCCGCCATGGTCATCAGCTTCGCGGTCGAGCCGGGCTCGTAGGCGTCCTGCAGCGCGGCGTTGCCGAGCTGGTCGGCGCGGGCCGAGGACAGGTCGTTCGGGTCGAAGCCGGGCGAGGTGGCCATCGCCAGCACCTGGCCGGTCTTCACGTCCTGGACGATCACGTAGCCCTTCTCCGCCCCGGCGTTGGCCACCTGGTCGGTGATGGCCCGCTGGGCGGCCCACTGGATGTCCGGGTTCACGGTCAGCCGCAGGTCGGTGCCGGGCACCGGGTCCTGCCGGGCGCCGCCCGCGGTGGCGACCCGGCGGCCGCCCGACGCGGCGTACGTGGAGTGGCCGTCCTGCCCGGCCAGCAGCTGCTGGTACTGCAGTTCCAGGCCGCCGGTGCCGGTGCCCTCGGCGTTGACGAAGCCGACCAGGTTGGCGCCCAGGCCGCCCGCCGGGTAGCTGCGCCGGGTCGACTGCTCCCAGAACATCCCGGCCAGCGGGTTGACGCAGGCCGCGTCCAGGAACTGCCGGCCGCCCTTGTCGGCGGGCTTCTTGAGCAGCTGGACCTGGGCGCGGCAGGCCGCGGTGTCGGTCTGCTTGGTGAGCGCGGCCTTCAGGTCGGCGATCTGGTTCTTCGCCGCCGGGGTCTGCCGGGCCATCAGCAGCGCGTACTGGCTCTTCGGGTTCTTGCTGTTCGGGTGCAGCTTCTCGGCCAGCTTCTCCTTCGGCTGCCCGAGGATCGGCGCGAGCAGCGCCGCGGCCTGCTCCGGGGCGTCCGGCAGGTGGGAGGACTCCGGGGTGAACATGGTCGGGTCGGCGGTGATGTCGTACGCGTCGACCGAGGTGGCCAGCACGGTGCCGTCCGCGGCGGTGATCGAGCCGCGCTCGGCGGGCAGCGACACCCGCACGTACTTGTTGGCGCCCGCGGCGGCCGCCAGCGCGTCGGAGTCCAGCAGCTGCAACTGCACCAGCCGGCCCGCGAAGACGGCGAACACCAGCAGCAGACAGACCGTCACCAGCCGCAGCCGGCGCCGCGGATCGGCCAGCTTGATGCTGCGGGGCGCGGACGGGGCCGGGCGGCGCGGCGCCGGACGGCGGGCCGGGCGGGCGCTCGGGCGGCGCGGCGGGGCGACCTCGCGGTGCCCGGCGGCGGCG
>NZ_JOGH01000104.1:0-24071 GCF_000721345.1 Kitasatospora sp. NRRL B-11411
GGGGGACGGGGGACGGGTGGACGGGGGACGGGTGGACGGGGGGCGGCACGTCAGTTGCGGGCGGCCGCCGCGTCGATCAAGGCGGCGAGCTCGGCGGGCCGGCTGAACATCGGCCAGTGGCCGGCGTCCAGGTCGACGTACTCGATCCGCTCCATCCGGGACACCTCCGGGGCCGCGCCCGCCGCGACCCACCCCCGGACGTCCTCCGGCGACGCCTCCGCGCACAGCATCGTCACCGGCACGCCGTAGCGCCGCTCGTCCGCCAGCCGGACCGGCGCCAGCGCGACGTCCGCCGGGACGGGGACCGCGTTCGCGGCGATCCGGGCCCGCAGCTCCTCGTCCAGGTCGGCGCTGCTCGGCCCCTCGAACGGCTCCCAGCCGGGGAACGTCACCACGCCGTCCCGGGGCGGGAACCACTCCGCGTACGGCTGCCCGTCCGCGTGCGGGAAGCCGTCCACCAGCACCAGCCCCGCGACCCCCTGCGGGCGGGCGTCCACCGCCATCCACCCCAGCGTGCAGGCCGCCGAGTGCGCCACCACCAGCGGCTCGCCCGCCGCCGCGTCCACGGCCGCCACCACGGCCGCCAACTGCTCCGCCAGGGTGGCCGAGGAACGGCCGTCGCCCTGGCCGGGCAGGGTCAGCGGCACCGGGCGGTGGCCGCGCTCGGCGAGCGCCGGGAGCACCGCGTCCCAGGCGCTGCCGTCCAGCCAGAGACCACCGATCAACAGGACGTCCATGAGGGGAACCCCTTTGCGCACAGGGGCCGCGGGCATCGTGCGCCGCAGCCCGTTCGAGCAGGTCAGTGCCCATGCTAGGGATAGTTCCGGACGAAATACTTCCTGAATTACCGGCCATCGGAAATCGGCCTGCCCGGGGTTCCCTAGGCTGTCGGACGTGCCGACCACAGGGACCGACTCGACCAACCCGACCAGTCCGACCGCCCGCGCGCTGCGCGCGCTGGAGATCCTCCGGGACCGGCCCGGGGTGACCTCGGAGCAGCTCGCCGAACGTCTCGGGGTCACCGACCGGGCCGCCCGCCGCTACGTGGCGATCCTGCGCGAGGCCGGGGTGCCGGTGGAGTCCGAGCGCGGGCCGTACGGCGGCTACCGGCTCGGGCGCGGCGCCCGGCTGGCCCCGGTGTCCTTCACCCAGGAGGAGGCGCTCGGGTTGGTCATGGCGGTGCTGGACGGGCGGCCCGCCGCCACCGACCCGGACGATCTGGTGGGCTCCGCGCTCGGCAAGGTGGTCCGGGCCCTGCCCGAACCGATCGGACGGCAGGCCGCCGCCCTGCGGGCGCACGCCGCCGCCGCTCCCGACCCGTACCCGGCGCACCCCGACCCGGCCGTCGCCAGCACGCTGGTGGAGTCGATCGCGGCCCGCCGCCGGGCGGTGATCACCTACCGCGGCGCCGGCGGCGGCGAGTGGCGGGCGGAGGTCGACCCGTGGGCGGTGGTGGTGCGCCGCTCCCGCTGGTACCTGCTCTGCCACTCCCACCGGGCCGACGCCGTCCGCACCTACCGGATCGACCGGGTCCGCGCCGCCGAACGCACCACCGTGCCGTTCGACCCGCCCGACGGCCTCGACCCCGTCGCCGTCCTCGAACACCACCTCGGCACCGGCTGGGCGTTCCGCACCCGCGTCCTGTTCGACGCCCCGCTCGACCGGGTCGCCCCCTGGATCAGCCCCACCATGGGCCGCCTCGAACCGGCGGGCGAACGCTGCCTGCTGGAGGGCAGCACCCGCAACCCGGCGATGTACGCGGGCGAATGGCTGGCCGCCGTCCCCTTCCCGTTCCGCATCCTGGACGGCCCCGAACTCCGGGAGGCGGTGGCCGCGTTGGCCTCCCGCTTCGCGGCGGCAGCCGGGCCCGCGGGGGCAGCCGGGCCCGCGGGGGAAGCGGACGTTCCGGGCCGAGCCGGGGAGCCGGTGACCCGGGCTGAGCCGGTGGCCCCGGGCTGAGCCGCCGACCGCCCGGTTACGCTGTCGATCGTGACGCAGGAGCAGCCGCCGGGCGAACCGGCCGACCGGGCACGGGAGTCGACCGCCGACCGGGGCCGGGAGCAGGACTGGCCGAAGCTCCCCGGGTGGGACGGCTCGCCCGAACTGCCCCCGCTGCTGGCCGAGTCGTTCGACCTGCTGGACCGGCTCACCGGCGCCCGCCGGACCGGTCTGCTGGACGCCCTGGTGAGCCGGGCCGTCCGGCTGCCGCACGCCCACCCGGCCGACCGGGCCCGGCTGGCACCGCTGTACGCCGTCCAGTGGGAACGCGCCGTCGGCCTGCTCGGGGACGAACGGGCCGAGACCAGGCGGCTGGCCGCCCGGCTGCTGGAGGTGCTGCGCCCCGGCCGCCCGGAGGCGACCGTCGCGCTGAAGGCCCGGACGGAGGCCGAGCCGTCACCGCAGACGCTGGCCCAACTGCTCACGGCTGTCGGCGCGCAGGGCCCCGAGGAGGGGGCCGCCGCCTGGCTGCGGCCGTGGCTGGACCACCCCGGACCCGGGGTGCGGCTGGCCGCCGCCCTGGCCCTGCTGGCGCTGCCGGACGAGGGCGACGAGGGGGACGGGGGCGAGCGGCTCGGTGAGCTGGTGGCGCGGCTGGTGGGCGTGCCCGGGGCGTGGCACGCGCCGCCGTACCCGCCCGCCGGGCCGTTCGGTCCCGCGCTGCGCGACCGCCCCCGGGCGGCGGACCGGTTCGTCGCCGTGCTGGCCGGGCGGTCCGGGCAGGCGGAGCGGCAGGTCGCGGTCGCGGTGGCCGCCGAGCAGTTGCGCCGCCGGCGCCGTCCCGCCGAGGTGCACTGGCGCACGGTGCTCGACGCGGGGGAGGGACACGGCTACGAGGTCCGGGAGCTGCTGACCGGCGCCGGCCGGGCGGCCGCCCCGTACACCGAGGAGCTGGCGCGCCTGGTCGAGACGGGGGAGGCCGCCTCCTGGGTCCGGGAAGGCGCTCTGGTGGCGCTGGTCCGGCTGGGCGACCGGCGGGCGCTGCCGCACTACCGGGACAGGTTCGGGGCCTACTGGATGCAGGGCATCGACGGGCCACCGCCGGACTGGGCGGCGGACCTGCTCCCCGCCGTACGCGGGATCCTCGCCGCCGCGACGGGCCCCCGGTCGACCGGCGACTTCGCCCTGACGGCGGCGCTGCGGGCGGCGCGGAGCTGGGGCGCTGCCGCCGCACCCGCTGTCCCGGAACTGGCCGCCCTGCTGGACGCCCCCACCCGCACCGCCCGGGCGGCGGCCGAGGCGCTGGGCGAGATCGGCCCGCAAGCGGCTTGCGCGGCCGGGGAGTTGGCCCGACCCGCAACGGGCCGGTCGTGGCAGGGCGCGCAGACCGCCGCCCGGGCGCACTGGCGGGTCACCGGCGACCCGGCCCTCGCACTGGAGGTCGTCGGCGCCGCCGCCCGCGCCGGACTGGGCCGCCCCGTCCACCGCTACCTCGCCGAACTCGGCCCGCTGGCCGCCGAGTCCGCCGGACCGGTGCGGGAACTGCTGGACGCGCCGGGCGAGTTCAGCCGGGTCGGCGCGGCCGAAGCCTGGTGGCGGATCACCGGCGACCCGGCCCCCGCCGTCCCCGCCCTGCTGCGCGCACTCGCCCCGTTGGCAGCCTTCGAGGCCGGACGGCCGACCATTGAGGCGGTCCGGGTGCTCGGCGAGATCGGCACCCCCGCAGCCGCCGGAGCCACGCCGCCGCTGCGGGCCGTGCTGACGTCCGAGCGGAGGTACGGCCCGACCATGGCCGTCGACGAGGAACTGTGCGCGGCGGCACGGACGGCACTGGAACGGCTGGGGTGACGGGCCGGGCCTTCGCGGGGGAGCGGCCCTCAGGCCGTGGCGGGTTGCGGGGTGGGGTGGAGGAGGTGGAGGACCTCGTTGACCGCGGTGCGGCCCGCGCGGTTGGCGCCGACGGTGGAGGCGGAGGGGCCGTAGCCGAGCAGGTGGATGCGGGGGTCGTCGGCGACCCGGGTGCCGTCCATCCGGATGCCGCCCCCCGGGGTGCGCAGGCCGAGCGGGGCGAGGTGGGTGAGTTCGGCCCGGAAGCCGGTGGCCCAGACGATCGCGTCGACGGGCAGCTCCTCGTCGCCCCAGGCGACCCCGTGCTCGGTGAGGCGGTCGAACATCGGGCGGCGGTGCAGCACGCCCAGCTCCTCGGCGCGGCGGTAGGCGACGCTCGGGCCCAGGCCCGTCACCGAGACCACGCTGCGCACCGGCAGGCCGGCCCGGACCCGCTCGTCGACCTTGGCGACCACCTCGCGGCCGAACTCCTCGGTGAACGGCCCCTCGTGGAAGACCGGCGGGGTGCGCGTCACCCACACCGTCTCGGCGACCGCGCCGAGTTCGGAGAGCACCTGCACCGCGGAGGCGCCGCCGCCCACCACGACCACCCGTTGCCCGGCGAAGGCGGCCGGGCCGCGGTAGTCGGCGTAGTGCAGCTGGCGCCCGGCGAAGCGGCCCGGGTAGCGGGGGAGGAACGGGCGGGTCCAGGTGCCGGTGGCGTTCAGCAGGGCGCGGGTGGCCCAGCGGCCGGCGTCGGTCTCCACCAGCAGCCGCCCGTCCGGGCCGCCGTCGGGCCGGCCGTCGGGCCGCTCGCGCACGGCGAGCACCTTCACCGGGCGCAGCACCGGCAGCGCGTGCTTCGCCTCGTACGCGGCGAAGTAGCCGGGCACGGCGACCCGGGCCTCGGTGGCCGGGTCGGTGGCGGGGAGCTCGAAGTCCGGCAGGTCGTGGAAGCCGTGCACCGTCGCCATGGTGAGCGAGGGGGAGCGGTGCGCCCAGGCCCCGCCGGGGGCGTCGTCCGCGTCCAGCACCACGAAGCCGGTGTACGGGGCGAAGCCGCGGCGGCGCAGGTGGTAGGCGGCGGACAGGCCGGCCTGGCCCGCGCCGATCACCAGGGCGTCGACCTCGCGGACGGGGCCGTCCCCGTGGGTGCTTGCACGTTCAACGGTCACGCCGGTGAAACACCGGGGCGCGACCGGGTGTTCCCCGGCAGCAGGGCGGAGGTCGCGGCGGCCAGCCGGTCCGGGCCGTCCGGGCACAGGTCCAGGAACAGCCGGGGCTCGGTCAGCTCCAGTTCGATCAGCACCGGCGAGCCGTCCGCCAGCCGCACCAGGTCGACCCGGGCGTACAGCAGTTCGCCCGGCTCCGCGGCCACCGCCAGCACCCGCTCGGCGAGCGCCAGTTGGTCCGCGTCCGGCTCGCGCGCGACGTCCGCGAAGCCGCCGCCCAGCATCGGGCCGCGCCGCACCGCGTGGCTGAACTCCCCGCCCAGGTACAGCAGCGAGGTCTCGCCCTCCTCCTCCACCATCGCCAGGTACGGCTGCACCATCGCCGTCCGCCCGGCCGCCGTCAGCGCCGCGACCTGCGCCAGCGCCGCGGCCCGGTCGGTGGTGCGCATGGTGTCCCGGGCGCCGGAGGACACCGTCGGCTTGACCACCAGCTCCGGCCAGTCGACCGCCGCGACCTCCTCCACCGGATCGCCGGGCGCCACCCAGAGCGTCGGCACCACCGGCACCCCGGCGGCGGCCAGGGCGCGCAGGTACGTCTTGTCGGTGTTGCGCTCCAGCACCCGCGCCGGGTTGGCCAGCCGGGTCAGCGCGGAGGCCCGGCGGGTCCAGGCCAGGAACTCCTCGCGGTACAGGATGTAGTCCCAGACGCTGCGGATCAGCACCAGGTCGTACCCCGCCCAGTCCACCCCCGGGTCGTTCCAGAACACCGCCTCCGCACTCACCCCCGCCCGCGCGAACGCCGCCAGCACCGGCAGCACCTCCACGTCCTCCACCCCTCGGCAGGTGGCGTACGCGACCCTCGCGGGCCGGCGGACGGGCGGGTGCAGGGCGGTGCTCACGGAGGCTCCAGGCGTGTCGGGGGCGGCAGGGGGTGCCGGGGAGGGCTGCGCAGTGAGCGTCGTACGGGGCCCTGACCAGTGTCAATCGTTATTTCGGACCGGCCGACGAGATGACTGCCCGAGTGCCCGGCCGCCTCCGGAACGTGACCGCCCGGGAACGGCCGCCGCCCGGGCCCGCGGCCCGGTAGGTTCACGCCCGGCGACGGACCGGTGGAAGGGGAGACGGATGAACCGGCTGGACGAACTGTGGGCCGCGGGCCGGATGCCGCTCCGGGACGGCCTGTTCCGGGCGGACGGGCGCTCCCGCGAGGCGGCCGTCGAAGGGGCCGACCTGGAGCACTTCCGGCTCGGCGGGCCGATCGGCCTGGACGGCGCGGGGGAGGCGGGGACGGGGGACGAGCCGGATGAGCCGGACGAGCTGGACGAGCTGGACGAGCCGGTGCCGGCCGACATCCACGTCGAGGCGGAACTGCCGGGTGGAGCGGGGCGGGTGGTCGGCGGCGGCGGGTCGCACGGGTCCGAGGGCTTCCTGGCCCGCCTCGGTGCCGACGGGTCGGTGGTCTGGCTGATGCACCTCGGCCGGTCCAACGAGTTCGTCCGGATCGCCGTCGACTGGCCGCTGGCGACCTTCACCAACAACTGCGGCCGGTCACTCACCCTCGACCTCGCCTCGTCCGATTTCTCCGGGTAGCGGCCGGGAATTTCCCGGCAGTGGCGGGCGGTGCGGGGCGGCGGAATTGACGGGGCGTCGGGACCGGCGGAATTGTCAGTGGGGCGCCGTAGTGTGGGAACAACGCTGGAGGGGGCGCCGGGAAAGGTGCCGATAAGGGCGTGGGAAAAGGGGCGCAATCATGTCCGCGAACGCTGCTGCGAACGTCTCCGGGAATGTCTCCGGGAACGTTTCTGCGAACAGGATCAACCACAAGGTCAACCACGTTTCGCTGGTGGTCGACAAGTCCGGTTCGATGCGCCGGCACGAGGCACAACTCGTCCGGGTGGTGGACGAGTTCGTGAAGGGACTCCAGGAGGAGTCCGACCGGCTCGGGCACGAGACCCGGATCAGCCTCTACGCCTTCGACCACGAAGTGCACAACCTGGTCTGGGACATGGACGTCAAGCACCTGCCGTCCCTCAAGGGCCTCTACGCGGTCGACAACGGGGCGACGGCGCTGATCGAGGCGGCCGTGAAGTCCGTCGACGACCTGAAGAACATCTGGGAGGGCTACGGGGAGCACTCCTTCCTCCAGGTCGTGGTCACCGACGGCGAGGAGAACGCCTCCGGCTACTCGGAGACCGGCACGATGCACACCCGGATGAAGGCCGCCGAGGGCTCCGCCGCGCTGCGCGGCTGGATGGACCGCATCCGCGGCGCGATGGCCGACCTCCCCGAGCACTGGACGTCGGCGATCCTGGTGCCCAACTCGCTGGCCAAGCGCACCGCCCAGGAATACGGCTTCCCCGCGGGCAACATCGCCATCTGGGACGCCGACTCCAGCGGCGGCGTCGAGGAGGCCATCGGCACCGTCAAGACCGCCGCCACCAGCTTCCTGCGCGGCCGCGAGAAGGGCGTGCGCGGCACCCGGTCGCTGTTCACCATGGGGAAGGACCTGAGCGCGGACGACGTGAAGGCCAACCTCGAAGCGCTGGACACCGCCGCCTACGCCCTCGTCCCGGTCGACCGGCAGGCCCCGATCCGGGAGTTCGTCACCGGGGCCGGGCACCCGTACCGGACGGGCTGCTCCTACTACGAGCTCTCCAAGCGGGAGAAGATCCAGGCCACCAAGCAGATCGCCGTCGCCGAGAAGGACCCGGCCACCGGCCTGATGACCGGCCGGGTGTTCGTCGGCCCGGCCGCCCGCGGCCTGCTCGGCCTGCCCGCCGCGGAGAGCACCGTGAAGCCCGGCGACAACCCGGCGTACACCGTGTTCGTCCAGTCGACCTCCGTCAACCGCAAGCTGGTGCCGGGCACCCAGGTGCTCGTCATGCTGTAGCCGCGCAGGTGGCAAGTGGCAAGTGGCAAGTGGCAAGTAGCGGGTGGCAGGTGGCAGGTGGCAGGTGGCGGGTGGCAGGCCCCGGGCGGTGGACGTCCGGGGCCTGCGGCGGTGCCCGGGGCGGGCGGGTGGGGTCAGGTGAGGGGTTCGATGACGGCGGCGGTGCCGTAGGCGCAGACCTCCGTTCCGACGTCGGCGGCCTCGGTGACGTCGAAGCGCATCATCAGGACGGCGTTGCCGCCGCGGGCCCTGGTCTGTTCGACCAGGCGCTCCATGGCCTGGTTGCGGGTTTCGACCAGGGTCTTGGTGAGGCCCTTGAGTTCGCCGCCCATCAGGGACTTGAAGCCGGCGCCGATCTGCGAGCCGATGTGCCGGGAGCGCACGGTGAGGCCGAACACCTCGCCGATCACCCGGACCACCCGGTGTCCCGGCACGTCGTTCGTGGTCACCACCAGCACGCCGCCGGCCGGGTCCTGCCCGCCGCCGAAGTCGTTGAGTTCGCTCATGCCCCCAGCCTCCCGCCCGACCGGCCCGCCGCCCGCCCCGGCGCGCCGGGGAGCCGCGTTCCGCGCCCGCGTGCCACCGCCGGCGGACACCGGATCACCGGAGCTGATGGACACCGGGCACCGGGTTTGTCAACCTTGTCGCATGGGCGAGCGAAACGATCAGCCACAGGGGCCGCACGCGGCGGAGGAGTCCGGCGCGCAGGAGATCGAGGCCACGGTGGTGCTGGGCCTGCGGATCACCGACTGGCCCGCGCTGCGGGCCGCCGCGCGGGCGGCCGTCGAGGAGTTGGAGTTCGACGGCATCGACCCCGAGGGCCAGCGGGCCCAACTGCTGCGCGAGGTCGCCGAGGACCCCAACGCGGCCCTCGGCGCGCTGCTCCACCCCGACCGGCTGGTGGCGTCGCTGCCCGGCATCGAGGCGCTCGGCGGCACCCTGGAGATCAGCGTCACCGACGACTTCGCCCCCGACTTCGCCGAGCTGTTCCCGCTCGACGACGACGGCGACACCGGCGACTGGACCCTCACCCCGCGCACCGCCTGCCTGCTGCACACCCAGCTGATCAGCCTCTCCGACGCCGCCTACGAGGACCTCGACGACCACGGCGACGACCCCGTCACCGTCGCCGACGAAGGCGACTGGACGGTCTTCGGCCGCCTCCAGCAGCGCACCTGGAACCTGCACCGCGGCTGGCGGCGCGCCTTCGCCCGGGCCTTCGACGACCTCGCCGACGACCTCGCCATCGGCGAGTGGCCGCTGCCCCGCTGCCCCGCCGAGGACGTCGCGCTGCGGCTGGCCCTGGCCGACGCCCGCGCCCTGCTCGGCGCCCAGCCCGAGTCGGTCGCCGACATGATGGGCGACCTGCCCGCCGACCTGTACGACTACGACTGGGACGGCTGCGCGGACGAACTGTTCGGCGTCTACGGCCCGGACGAGGAGGACGGCGACCTCGACGCGGGCCAGCGGATCGACCAACTCCTCGCCGCCACCCACCCCGAGGGCTGGTTCCTCGGCTACGAGGACGCCGAGGAACGCGACCCCGGCCGCGGTTACCGCCGCTGAACTGGCATGCTGAGGGGGTGAGCTCACCCTTCGACCTCCCCCCTCAGCAGCCCGCCGCCCCCGCCGTGGGCGGGCACGCCGAGGACCGCGACACCCGCCCGCAGTACGTCCTGCCGCTGGTGGTCCGGCTGGAGCGGACCGACCCGCCCGCCCGCACCGACGCGCTGGAGACCTCGGCGCGCGCCGTCCTCACCCTGCTCGCCGACCCCCGGGTCACCGAGCCGGACGGCGAGTGGGCCGAGCGGGTCGCCGCCTGGGAGGACGCCCGGATCCGCAAGGTGGTCCGGCGCGCCCGCGGCGGCGAGTGGCGCAGGGCGGGCGAACTGCCCGGCATCACCGTCACCGGCGAGCACGGCGCCGAGGTGCGGGTCTTCCCGCCGATCCCGCTGGACGGCTGGCCCAAGGAACTCGCCAAGCTCCAGGTCTCCGGCACCGACCTCGACGACCCCGAACCGCCCGGCCCCGCACCCGAGGGCCGCCCCGTGCTCTGGCTCAACCCCGACCTCGAGATGAGCGCCGGCAAGACCATGGCCCAGACCGGCCACGCCGCCCAGCTCGCCTGGTGGGAACTGGACGACGACCAGCGCGCCGAGTGGGCCGCCGACGGCTTCCCCCTCGCCGTCCGCACCGCCCCCGCCGCCGCCTGGCCCGCCCTCACCGACGGCCGCCTCCCGGTGGTCCGCGACGCCGGCTTCACCGAGATCGCCCCCGGCAGCTGCACCGTCGTCGCCGAGGTCGGCACCCGCCACTGAGCTCGAAAGCGTGCTGCCGGTCCGCCCGGTGACGTCGTCGTTCCCCCGCGGGGCGGGGCGTCAGGCTCCCGCATCGTTCGTCGTCCGTGGTCGGAAGGGTGGTGGGAAGAACTGTGGTCGTCGCTGCTCGTCTCGTCACCACCATTGCCGCTCCGCTGGATCCGGCGTCCTCGGAGGCCCCGCGGGTCCTGCACTGGCCCGGCCGCAGGCTGCTCGTGCAGCGTGGTGACACCGAGGTGGTGGCCCTCGACCTGGACGCGTGCCTGGCCGGTCGGGCCTCCGAGGTCCGCTTCCCGGCGCCCTGGCCGCGCCGTTTCGGCACGGTGGCGGTGTCGCCGGGGCGGGACGCCGCGGTGTTCGCCGGTGTGCACGCGGTGCGTTCGGTGGAGGCGAGCGGTGCGACGCGCTGGGAGGTGCGGCACGGCTGCTGGTACGGCGGCTGCTCCCTCGCGCACTCGTCCTTCGACGAGTACGCGCTCGACGAGGACCACCGCTACGCCGACAGCGGCTCGGTCGCCGTCGGTGCGGACGGCGGGCTCGTCTGGGCCCACGTCCGCGCCCCGCTGGGCGGCGACGCGGGCGCGGAGGGCGACCAGGAACTGTGGGCGGTCCTGGACGCCGCGGACGGAAGGGTCCTGGGGCGGGTGGACACCATGACCGCGGCCTCCGGCTCCGAGCACACGCCGCATCCCGACCCGACGCGGATGGGACTGAGCGTCGGCGAGGGCGAAGAAGGCTCGCCCGCGCTGTGGGGGCGCTGGGACGGGCAGCGGTTGACCGCCGTGCAGATCGGGACCGAACTGGTCCTCCTCGCGGTGAGCCCGTCCGGCGGGCACCTCCTGACCGTCGACGTCGGGCAGTGGTCGCTCTCCCTGCACCGGGCGGAGGACGGCTCGCTCCTCCGGGAGCTGGACGCCCGGGACGCGGTGCCGCCGCACCCGCGAAGCACCGGGGAGGGCAGGGTGTACTGGGACTGCGACGCGGCCTTCGTGGACCAGGACACCATCGTCGCCGGGACCTCCGAGTGCGACGCCCGGTACGGCGCCGCCCGCCACTGGCTGGTCGACGCACGGGGAACGGCCCTCCGCGGCGAGGTCTCCTACCCCTTCCCCGTCTCCGGTCCCGTCCGCTCCGCGGGGGACGGCGCGTGGTACACGGTCTCCGAGGACCGGACGTCCGTGCACCTGTGGAAGCCGGCCGGCGAGAACTGACTCCGGCCGGGCGGCGACCCGGCCGCCGACCTCCCCCGTCCCGGGTGCCGCGCGGCCGGGCCGGCGGTCAGTGCGCGCGCAGTTCGGTCCGGGCCAGGGCCGTCACCGAGAGCAGCAGGACCGCGGTGCCGAGCAGGGCGGCGGGGGTGAGCGGTTCGTCCAGGACGGCGGCGGCGAACACGGTGGCGCTGAGCGGTTCGATCAGGGCGACCACGGAGGCCGTCGCGGCCCGGATGACCGCCGCGCCCGCGAAGTACAGGGCGTACGCGAGGGCGGTCGGCACGGTGGCGAGGTAGCCGAGCAGCAGCAGCGTCGAGGGCAGCGAACCGGCGGCCGGGAGCGGGCCCTCGGCCAGGGCGAACGGGAACAGGCAGACCGCGCAGACCGCGAACGACCACAGGGTGGTGGCCGCCGGGTCGTCCGCGGCGCCGGTGCGCGCGGCCCGGTGCCGGGTGGCGACGGTGATCGCCGCGTAGCCCGCCGCCGAGGCCAACGCCCAGGCCAGGCCCGCCGGTTCGGCACCGCCGCTGCCGCCGGAGCCGCCGTCGCCGGAGCCGCCCAGGACCAGCACGCCCAGGCCGAGCAGCGCCCCGGCGACGGCGGCCAGACCGGCCCGGCCCAGCCGTTCGCCCATCAGCAGCCGCCCGCCGAGCGCCACCAGCACCGGCGCCGACCCGAGGGTGACCACGGTGGCCACGGCCAGCCCGGTGTGCCGGACGGCCAGGAAGTACGCGCTCTGGAACAGCGTCAGCCCCAGGCCGTTGAGCAGGATCCGGCCCGCGGCCGGGCGCGCGGCGGGGCGCCCCGCCCGGCGGGTGAACGGGCGCAGCGCCAGCAGCACGGCCGCGCCGCCGACCGAGCGCCAGAACGTCAGCGCGAGCGGGCCCAGGCCGCTGTGCCGGAACAGCAGCGCGGCCGCCGCCCCGGCGGTGCCCCAGGCGGTGGCGGCGAGGGCGACGTACAGCAGGCCCCGCCGGGCGGGCAGGGCGGAGGAATGCAACGAGGACACGGGTGGACTCCCGGAAAGCCGTCATGGTCGGTGGGCCACGGAAGCGGGCAGCACCGACCGGCCCGGGGCGGACGTCCACGGAGGGGACGGGCCCGGGCGGGCTCAGGAAGTGGCCGGCCGCCCGCTCAGCGAGCGGGAGGGGGCAGGACGCCGCGATGCATGCCCGCCACTGTACGCGAGCGCGCGCCCCGGCTCACGGGGCCGGGGCGAGGGTGGCGACCAGGTCGCCCGCGGCGAGGCGGCGCAGGGCGTCCGGGGCGGCGTCCAGCGGGCCCGGGTGCAGGCGGTACAGCTCGCCGTGGAGGCCGGGGGGCACCGGCAGGTCGGCGTCCAGCAGGGCGAGGAACGCCCGCCGCCCGGCCAGCAGTTCGGGCAGCGGGACGGTGACCGGCGGGCCGTCCGGGGCGTGCCGCAGGCGCAGCCGCTCGGCGAACCCGCCCACCGGCTCGGCCGGTTCGCGCCGCCATCGCCGGACGGCGCCATCCAGGCCGCGGACCAGCACCTCGCCGGTGGCGTGCGCGGCCCGGGCGCAGGCCACGTCCCACAGGGTGGCGCGCCGGTCCGGGGCGAAGTGGTCGAGCACGTCGCCGCACAGCGCGGCGATCGTGTCGCCGTGCCGGGCGACGCTGTGGTAGCCGCTGGTGGCCGTGGTGTTGAGGTCGGTCCAGGTGAAGCGGCGCTCCGCCAGGTCGACGATCAGCGGGACGGACACCTTGGCGTCCCCCGTCAGGTCCATCCGCTGGCGGACGGCCCGGGCCGACAGCGGGCTGCCGCCCGGGCGGGCGTCGTCCAGCCCGGCGAAGCCGGTGAACGCCTCCGGGAGGCGGTCGAAGGGCACGTCGTTGTAGCTGAACACGACCATCACCGCGTAGCGCGCCCCGGCGGCCTCCAGCGCGGCGAAGTCCAGGTCGACGAACTCGCTGGCGCCCTTCGGCGGCGGCGCCGAGACGTAGTCGCCGGAGTGCACGGCGGCGCGCCGACCGAACGTCAACTGCGTGTAGTCGCACCGGCCCCGGGAGTTCCAGCCGGCGTCGTACAGGGCCACCGACAGGTCCAGGTCGACGCGCTGCTGGTCCGGCTGCACCCAGTGCAGGAACAGCCGCAGCCGGTCGCCCGGCGGCAGCGGCAGCGTGCTGCCGCGCGGCACCGACACCAGCGCGCGGGACGCCGAACGCTCCGCGAACGGCACCGCCAGGCCCGTCAACGCCTCGTCCAGCAAAGCGACTTCGGGCGGTTCGGGCAGCGTCGCGGCGGACCGCCGGAGCAGCTCCGCCTCGATCGCGGCGACCACCGGGGCGCTGGAGCGGGCCGGGACGACGGTGCCGTGGTCCTCCCGGCCGTACGCCAACGAGACCAGCCCGCGCGGGAAGTAGAGCCGCCGCTCGCCCGCGGTGCGCGGCCCGCGCAGCCGGCCGTACGCGCCGAGCAGCGGGCCCGGGCCGACCGCGGGCAGCGCCCGGGCCAGCGCCGCCGACAGTGCGGCGGGCGGCGGCGCGCCGGGCTCCATGATCTCGTGCACCCGCAGCAGGTGGTGCAGGCGGCGCACCAACTCGCCCGGCCGGTGCGCGAGTTCGGCCAGCGCACCGGGGGCGTCGCCGACCGCGAGCAGGGACTCCACCCGGGCGGCGAAACCGGTGTGCGCCAGCCGGCGGCGGCCGCGCACCCGCTCCACCCGCAGCGGTGCGGGCGGCTCGGCGAGGCCGGGGACGGCGGTGGCGGCGTCCAGGTCGGTGCCGCGCAGCAGCGCGAACGCCGCCGCGGCAGAGGGGAATCGGCGGGCGTGCTCGAACGGGTGCAGCAACTCGCCGACCCGCAGCCAGGGTTCGCGGTGGCGGCGGAGGTCCTCGGCCAGCGAGGCGGCGGGCAGCGCGTCCAGCACGCCCAGCAGGCCGCGGCGCAGCGGCCGGGGCAGGTTGCGCAGCCGCAGCCGGCGGGCGGTGGCCGGCAGCAGGTCCGGCTCGGCGCCGGAGTGCGCCCACAGCAGGCGCAGCACGTCGGTGGCGGTGGTGAGCCGCTCGGCCAGCACCGGCAGCGCCGATGCGCCCTCGCGGCGCAGCAGTTCGGCCAGCGCCAGCGCCTTGGTCTCGCGGACCGGGATCTCGGCGGGCAGCAGCGCCGCCAGGTCCGCCGGGGCGTGCGCCAGCAGGGTGGCCAGGTCGTCGCGGTCCTGCGGGTTCAGCGCCGTCCGGCGGGTCAGCAGGCCCGTCAACTCGGCCAGCGCGGCCGTGGTCTCGTCCTCGTTCAGCAGCCGCAGCGGGCGCAGCACCGAGCCGCGCGGCTCCCGCGGCTCCTTGTCCCCCTTGCGCGGCGGGGCCTGCTCGCGCACCGCCTTGCGCTTGCCGCCGAACAGGAACGGGTGGACGGCCAGCGCCGTCCCGCAGGACGGGCAGTGCGGCGGGCCGTCCTGCGCGTCCAGGCAGTCCGGGCAGAGCAGGTGCGCGCACGGGGCGAGCAGCCCGATGCCGACCTCGGCGCCGCGCCGCCCGCAGCGGGCGCACGGCTGGTGCGGCTGGCTGCGCAGGAACGCCCGCATCCGGCGGCTGTGGTGCAGCTGCGCGACCTCCGGCACCGCGTCCGGGAAGCGGCGGAACAGCGGGGTGTGCTCGCGGTCGGTGCCCAGCAGGTGGTCGATCCGGGCGAGCAGCGCACCGCCCAGCTCGGCCAGCCGCAGCGGCGCCAACCGGGCCAGCGCGGCGCGCAGTTCGACGGTCGGCAGGTAGCCGCGGTTCGCCAGGTCGGCGTCCAGCGCGGTCAGCCCGCGCAGGCTCCACGGGTCGGCGGCGGGCAGCAGGTCGGCCGGGTCGACCGCGACGGCGGTGCGGCGGCGGAGCAGGAAGGAGCCGAGGTCGAGGTCGACGCGGACGTCGAACGTCACCGGGAGGGCTCGGGGCATGCGGAAGGAACCCCCAGGGGGAGGCGGAAGACGAAGAAGCGGGCGGAGAGGGGGCGCGCTGGTTCTTTTCGGAAAAGGGAGAAGGAAGCACGCCGCGGAGCCGCCCGCGACCGCCACCCTAGGGCCAATGCATCTGCGCGCACCAGCGAATTAACCCCGGCCCGACTGTCGGCCGCCGGCCGGCCGTCTCAGGCCGGGTAGGCGTGGGTCTGGGTGGCCTTGACGGCGGCCCAGACGCGGGTGCCGGGGGTGAGGTCGAGGTCGGCGGCGGCGGTGGGGGTGAGGTCGGCGGCGAGCGGGAGGGGGCCGGTGAGGTCGACGCGGAAGCGGTCGCCGTGCAGGTCGAGGCCGGCGACGGTGCAGGGGAAGAGGTTGCGGGCGCTGGTCTCGGGGCGGTGGCGGTGCAGGGTGACCGCGTCGGGCGGGAAGGCGACGAACGCGGGGCCGGTCAGGTCCTCATCGGTGGCCAGCACCGGGCCCTCGGGGAGGGTGACCCGGCGGCCGTCGGCGGTGCCCTGGTAGAGGTTGAGGCCGACCAGCCGGGCGATGTAGTCGGTGCGCGGGTGGCGGGCGACCTCGGCCGGGCGGCCGGTCTGCACCACCCGGCCGGACTCGATGACGACGAGGCGGTCGGCGAGCACCATGGCGTCCAGCGGGTCGTGCGTGACCAGCACCGCGACGGCCTCGAACTCGGCGAGGTGGCGCCGGAGTTCGGCCCGCACGTCGAGCCGGGTGCGGGCGTCCAGCGCGGCCAGCGGCTCGTCCAGCAGCAGCAGCCGGGGCCGGACGGCCAGGGCGCGGGCCAGGGCGACGCGCTGGGCCTGGCCGCCGGAGAGCTTCGCGGGGCGGTGCCCGGCGTGCTCGGCCAGGCCCATCCGCTCCAGCCAGGGCAGGGCCCCGGCCCGGGCGGCGGCCCGGCGCAGGCCGCGGGCGCGCAGGCCGAAGGCGACGTTGTCGAGCGCGGACAGGTGCGGGAAGAGCAGGTAGTCCTGGAAGACCACGCCGATCGGCCGCTGCTCGGCGGGCCGGAACACGCCGTCCGCGGGGCAGTCCAGCGCGGTGCCGTCCAGGCGCAGGTGCCCGTCGGTGAGCGGCAGCAGTCCGGCCAGCGCGCGCAGCGCCGTCGACTTGCCGGCGCCGTTCGGGCCGAGCAGGGCGAGCACCTCGCCGGGCTCGGCGGCCAACGGCACGTCCAGGGCGAACGTGCCGCGGGAGACGCGGAGTTCGGCGTCCAGGGCGGGGGTGGCGGGCTGCTGCGCAGCGGGGTTCGTCACGGGGTGGACATCCAGCGGTCGCGCAGTCCGGCGAGGACCGCGATGGACACGGTGAGCAGGATCAGGCTGAGCGCGATCGCCGCCTCCGGGTCGGACTCCATGGCCAGGTAGACGGCCAGCGGCATGGTCTGGGTCCGGCCGGGGAAGTTCCCGGCGAAGGTGATGGTCGCGCCGAACTCGCCCAGCGCCCGGGCCCAGGCCAGCACCGCGCCCGCCCCGATGCCCGGGGCGACCAGCGGCAGGGTGACCCGGCGGAACGCGGTCAGCCGGGAGGCGCCCAGGGTGGCCGCGGCCTCCTCGTAGCGCGGGTCGGCGGCGCGCAGCGCGCCCTCCACGCTGATCACCAGGAACGGCATGGCGACGAACGCCTCGGCGATCACCACCCCGGTGGTGGTGAACGGCAGGGTGATGCCGGTCCAGGCGTCCAGCCATCGGCCGAGGATGCCGTTGCGGCCGAGCACCAGCAGCAGCGCCACGCCGCCGACCACCGGGGGCAGCACCAGCGGCAGCGTCACCAGGGCGCGCACCAGGCGCCGTCCGGGGAACTCGGTGCGGGCCAGCAGCCAGGCCAGCGGCACGCCCAGCACCAGGGCGACGCCGGTGGCCAGGGTGGCCGAGAGCAGCGAGAGCTTGAGCGCCTGCCACACCTCGGTGCCGGTCAGCAGGTCGGGCAGCGCGCTCCACGGGGCCCGCACCAGCAGGCCGAGCAGCGGCAGCACCAGGAAGGCCAGGCCGAGCAGCGCGGGCAGCAGCAGCGCGGCGGGGACCCGCCCGGACCCCCGGGGCCGCCGCCGGCCCCGGGGGTGTGGTGCGGGAGTGGTGCGGGGGGTGCTCGCCCGGGTCACGGCGTCTGGAAGCCGGCCTCGGTGAGCACCCGGCGGGCGTCCGCGGAGCCGACGTAGCCGAGGAACGCGGCCGCGCCGTTGCTGTTGGGCGCCTTGGCCAGGGCGGCGATCGGGTAGTCGTTGACGGCCTTCTCGGCCTCGGGGAAGTTCACGCCCTCGATCTTGGCAGAGTCGGCCTTGACGTCGGTCCGGTACACCAGCGACGCGTCGACCTCGCCCAGTTCGACCTTGGTCAGGGCGCCCTTGACGTCCTGCTCGTAGGTGGCGGGGGTGAGCTGCACGCCGGCCGCGTTCAGCGCGGTGACGGCGGCGGCGCCGCACGGCACCTCCTTGGCGCACAGCGCGGTCTTGACGCCGGTGAGGTCCTTCAGGCCGGTGATCTTCTTCGGGTTGCCCTTGGCGACCGCGATCTCCAGGGTGTTGCGGACGAACACCGCCGGGTCGCCGCCGGTCAGCTTGGCGTCGGTGACGGTCTTCATGGTGGCCGGGCTGGCCGCGGCGAACACGTCCACCGGGGCGCCGGAGACGATGCTCTGGGCCAGCGCGGAGGAGCCGCCGAAGTTGAAGGTCACGGTGGTGCCCGGGTAGGCCGCCTCGAAGCGCTTGCCCAGCTCGGTGAAGGACTCCTTCAGCGAGGCCGCCGCGAACACCGTCACGCTGCCCTTGACCTCGGGGCGGACGGGCGCGGAGCTGTTCGAGGCGGAGCCGCTGCCGGAGCTGCTGCACGCCGTCAGGCCGGCCGCGAGGGCGAGGACGGCGGAGGCTGCGAGGAGTCGTCTGACGCTGCGCATGGATGGTTTCCCCTGGTCGTGGTGGGCGGTGGCGGTTCGTGGTGGGCGGTGGCGGGCGAGGGTGGGGTGCGATCAGGTGATCATAGTGCCGCAGCTGCGGGGTCCAATGCTGCTGTCTCATCGCACAAGCGACCTTAAGGCGAACTTAAGGGTTGCATGTGCAATGCCTCAAGGCCCCGGCGGGGGCGGACCTGGCCCGGGGACGTGCGCCCTCGCGTCGGTCCGCCGGGCCGGGGGATACTGACGCGGTTTCAGCGAACCGCCGCCGAACGGGGGTTCGCCCGCCGACGGAGGGGATCCCATGACCGCCACCCGCGTGCCCGGCCCGCCCGGGCTGCCGCTGATCGGCTCGCTGCTCGACCTCAGGCGCGACGCGCTCGGCACCTACCTCGCCGCCCACCGCGACCACGGCGACGTGGTCCGGGTGCAGGCCGGGCCGCCCGGGCTGCGGGCCGAGCTCTGGATGGTCTTCTCCCCCGAGGGCGCCCAGCAGGTGCTGGCCACCGAGGCCGCCAACTTCCGCAAGGACAACGTCTTCTACGGCGAGATCCGGGAGAGCTTCGGCAATGGCCTGCTCACCGCCCAGGACGCCGACTACCTGCGCCAGCGCCGCCTGGTCCAGCCGCTGTTCACCCGCCGCCGGGTCGACCAGTACGCCGACGCGATCGGCACCGAGACCGCCGCGCTGGCCGCCCGCTGGGCCGCCGAACCCGGCCGCACCGTCGACCTCGGCGAGGAGATGAACCGCTTCGCGCTGCGCACCGTCGCCCGGATCCTGTTCGGCCAGGACGTCGAGGAGGCGGTCGAGACCGTCCACCACGCCTTCCCGGTCCTGAACGGCTTCGTCCGCGACCGCGGCTTCTCCCCGCTGCGGCTGCCCCGCGAGTGGCCGCTGCCCGGACACCGCAAGGCGCTCGCCGCCGAACGCGCGCTGTACGAGGTGTGCGACGGCATCATCGCCCGCCGCGCCACCGAGGGCCGGAGCGGCGACGGGGACGGGGACGGCGGGGCGGACGACCTGCTCGGGCTGCTCGCCGCCGCCCGCGGCGAGGACGGCGAACGGCTGGACGCCACCGAACTGCGCGAACAGGTGCTGATCTTCCTGCTGGCCGGCCACGAGACCACCGCCACCTCGCTCACCTTCGCCCTGCACCTGCTCGGCAAGCACCCCGAGCAGCAGGCCCTGGCCCACCGCGAGGCCGCCGGCCTGCTCGCGGACGGCCGCCGCCCCACCGCCGCCGACTACGCCGGACTCCCGTACCTGACCCGGGTGCTGAAGGAGACCATGCGGCTCTTCCCGGCCGCCCCCTCGATCGGCCGGCGGGCCGTCGCGGCCACCACGGTGGGCGGCGTCGAGATCCCGGCCGGCGCGGACGTGCTGGTCGCCCCCTACGTGACGCACCGCCACCCCGCGCACTGGGAGGACCCGGAGCGCTTCGACCCCGACCGCTTCACCCCCGAACGCGAGGCGGCCCGGCACCGCTACGCCTGGTTCCCGTTCGGCGGCGGCCCGCGGGCCTGCATCGGCCAGCACTTCTCGATGCTGGAGTCGGTCCTCTCGCTGGCCGTCCTGCTGCGCGACTTCGAGGTCACCGCCGTCGACCGCGACGTCCCGCTCGGCCAGGGCATCACCCTGGAACTGCACGGCCCGGTCCGGGTCTCCCTGACCCCGCGCGGCCAGTAGTCCGGGACGCCGGACCGCCCGCCGCCGCAGTGGTGCGTGCGGGGGCGGGCGGTCCGGGGGGCGTCAGTGGGTGAGGCGGGCCAGGCACAGGGTGTACGAGGTGCTGCCCTTCTCCACCCAGTAGCCGACCTGGGCCTCGGGGACCGCCTTGCAGGCGCTGGTGGTGGAGGTGGAGAACCGGCCCACCACCCGGAAGTCGGCGTCGGAACTGCCGCAGTCGACGACCGAGACGTCCGGGGAGGAGGTGGTCCCGCTGTTGTGGACGCAGTCGCCGACGGCGGCGTACTCCGGGTCCTGCTGGACGCCGTAGACGATCGCGCCGACGACCGCCAGCGGCACCAGCAGGCCGAGGACCTGCGGCCGCAGGTACAGCGGACGGCCGGTGGGCATGGGCGTGCCCGGGGCGCCCGGGACGGGGGCCGGGAGCTTCCGGAGCTTGAGCCAGGTGACCAGGTTCATCAGCATGGTGACCGGGTTGATCACCATGGACGCGACGCCCCACCAGCCCTGCCACAGGCTGTTCGCGGTCATCCGCCGGACGGTCGCCGTCCCGCAGTCCCGGCAGAACGGGCCGGGCAGGCGCAGGAACCTCATCATCACCAGGAATCCCTGGTGGCCGCGGACCGTGGCCTCCACGGCGGGCATCGAACCGCAGAAGCGGCAGAACGGGCCCGGGTGGAAGCCGGGCCCGGCGGGCGCTCCCCCCGGGCCGGGCTCGGCGCCCGCGGGCGGCGCGGACGGGGCGGCGGGCGGGGGCGGAACGGGTACGGACACGGAGTTCCTCCGGCAGGGCGCGCGGACGGCGCGCGGGGAAGCGGAAAGGGGGAACCGTCGGCTCCGGGCGGCAGCGGAACTCCGCTGCGCCGCGCGACGGTTCGCCGGAGAGTAGCGGCTCCGAAGGACAACCCGCACACCGGTTCCGCGCGCGCGTTCGATCCGGCGCGCGCCGGGAGGCCCCGGAGGGCGGCGGCGAGGGCGTGATGCAAGGGCGTGCACCGGGGCGCGCGGAGCGCGGGAGGGCGGTGGGAGGCATACGCCGCCGGACCATTCGAGCACACAACCCCCACCACGCGTGGTGCTTTTCACATCTTCCGGTGACCATTCATCAACTCTGGGTAGCGTCCACGATTCCTGGACCGCAAGAGCTCGGCGAGCGGCACCCGCACCCCTCGCAGGAGGCACCCGATGGGATCGATGGACCATTTCAGTTTCGGCTGGCTGACGCCGCTGCTCTCCTACGCGATGGCCTGCGTCGGCGCCGCCCTCGGCCTGCGCTGCACCCTGCGCGCGCTGTCCGCCACCGGCGCCTCCCGCCGCAACTGGCTGCTCACCGCGGCCGCCGCGATCGGCTCCGGGATCTGGACGATGCACTTCGTCGCCATGTTCGGCTTCAGCGTCGACGGCACCGACCTGCGCTACGACGTCCCGCTGACCATCCTCAGCCTGCTGGTGGCGATCGCCGTGGTCGGCCTCGGCGTGTTCGTGGTCGGCTACGGCCGCCACCGCGGCCGCAGCCTGCTGCTCGGCGGCCTCACCACCGGCGTCGGCGTCGCCGCCATGCACTACCTGGGGATGTCCGCCGTCCGGATCCACGGCGAACTGCGCTACCAGGCCGGCACGGTGGCGCTGTCCGTGCTGATCGCCGTCGGCGCCGCCACCGCCGCGCTGTGGGCCGCCGTCACCATCCGCAACGTGTACGCGGCGGCCGCCGCCGCGCTCGTCATGGGCGTCGCCGTCAGCTGCATGCACTACACCGGCATGGCCGCCGTGCACATCCACATGGAGCCCGCCCGCACCGGGCTCGGCGGCGCCACCCCGATGCAGTTCGTCTTCCCGCTCGCCGTCGGGCTCGGCTCCTTCCTCTTCCTCACCTCCGCCTTCGTCGCGCTCTCCCCGACCGCGCAGGAACGCGCCGCCTACCGCGAGGCCGGCGAACTCGCCGTCGAGGACCTCGGCCGCGCCGCCTGAGCCCCGCCGCCCGCCCGCCCCGACGACCCCGTGAAAGGCCGCCCCACACCCATGCGCGCAAGCCGAGGCACCTCCCGCAGCGGACCGCCCGCCCCCAGCACCCCGCGCGGCCCCGCCCGCACCCGGCCCGGCGCGCCCCGGCGCGGCGCCCACGCCGGGCCGCCCGCCGACGAGACCCCGCTCACCGCCCCGGCGCCCGCCCGGCCCGGCCTGCGGCCGCGCACCGTCCGGGCCCGGATCGTCGCCGTGCTGATGGTCCCGGTGGTCTCCGTGATGGCGCTGTGGGCGTTCGCCACCGTCACCACCGCGGGCGACGTCTGGGACCTGCTGCGGATCAAGAACGTCGACACCACCCTGCGCACCCCGCTGGACCGCACCGTCGCCGCCCTGCAGGCCGAACGGGCCGCCGCCGGACAGCTCCTGGCCGCCCCCGGCCCCGACCAGGAGGCCGCGCTGCGCAGCACCGCCCAGGACACCGACCGGGCCGCCGCCCCGCTCACCCTGGCCCCCGGCTACAACCGCGCCGACGCCGAGGGGCTCGGCCCCGAGGCGGCCGGCCGCCTCGACACCCTCGGCCGCGCCGTCGCCGCCCTCCCCGCGCTGCGCACCCGGCTGCTCGACCGCAGCGTCCCGTGGAGCGACGCCTACACCGTCTACACCGCCGCCGTCGACGAGGCCCTCGCCGCCACCGGCTCGCTCACCGCGCTGCAGGACCACCGGGTCGCCGCCGACGCCCGGGTGCTGCTCGAGTTCGCCCGCTCCCGGGAGCAACTCGCCCGCGAGGACGCCCTGGTGCGCGCCGCCCAGCGCAGCGGACAGCTCACCGAGGCCCAGTACCGGCAGATCGTCGGGGCCGGCTACGCCCGCGCCCAGTTCGAGCAGACCGCCGCCCCCGACCTGCGCCCCGCCGACCGCACCGCGCTGGCCGCCGTCACCGGCGGGCCGGAGTACCAGGAACTGCGCCGCTACGAGGAGACGCTGCTGGACGCCGCCGACCCGCGCGGCGCGCTCGCCGCCATCCCCGGCACCCGCTGGGCCGCCGCCGCCGACGCCACCGCGCACGCCCTGGCCGACCTCGAACGGCAGGCCGGCACCACCGCCGCCGAACGGTCCGACCCGTACGCGCTGGGCCTGTTCACCACCTCCGGCGCCACCGTGCTGCTCGGCCTGTTCGCCGTCCTCGGCTCGCTGCTGGTCTCGGTCCGGATCGGCCGCGGCCTGGTCGCCGAACTGCACGCCCTGCGCAACTCCGCCCTCGAACTGGCCGGCCGCAAACTCCCGGACACCATGCGGCGGTTGAGGTCCGGCGAGGAGGTCGACGTGGACGCCGAGGTGCCGCCGCGCGAGCACGGCGGCGACGAGATCGGCCAGGTCCACCACGCCCTCGACAGCGTCCAGCGGGCCGCCGTCACCGCCGCCGTCGAACGCGCCGAGGTGCTCTCCGGGGTCTCCGGCGTGTTCGTCAACCTGGCCCGCCGCAGCCAGGTCCTGGTGCACCGCCAACTCACCCTGCTGGACGCCATGGAGCGCCGCACCGAGGACCCGGCCGAACTCGACGACCTGTTCAAGCTCGACCACCTCACCACCCGGATGCGCCGCCACGCCGAGGGCCTGATCATCCTCTCCGGCGCCGCCCCCGGCCGCGCCTGGCGCAAGCCCGTCCCGCTCACCGACGTGGTCCGGGCCGCCGTCGCCGAGGTCGAGGAGTACGCCCGGGTCGACGTCCACCGCCTCCCGTACGCCGCCGTCACCGGCCCCGCCGTCGCCGACCTCACCCACCTGGTCGCCGAACTCGTCGAGAACGCCACCGGGTTCTCGCCCCCGCACACCAAGGTCCAGATCCGCGGCGAACAGGTCGGCAACGGCTACGCCCTGGAGATCGAGGACCGCGGCCTCGGCATGGGCCCCGAAGCGCTCTCCGACGCCAACCGGCGGATCGACGCCAGCGACCAGGTCGACCTCTTCGACAGCGACCGGCTCGGCCTGTTCGTGGTCAGCCGGCTCGCCAAACGGCACGGCGTCAAGGTCTCGCTGCGCCCCTCCGCGTACGGCGGCACCACCGCGATCGTGCTGCTGCCGCTCGACCTGCTCGACCTGCGCGAGGCCGAACCCCGGCCGGACGAACGGGAGCCGGCCACCGTGCCGGAACTCCCGCCGACGGTGCGGCCGCCGTCCCAGGCGCTCGCCGCACCCCCGGCCCCGGCCCGGGCCCCGCTCGCCCCGCCACCGCCCGCCCGGCCCGCCGCCGGGG